>NZ_CBCRZX010000097.1:0-545 GCF_965137155.1 Stackebrandtia soli | reverse complement strand
TGACGAACCACCGACAAATCATGCGCGATGAAAATATAGGACAGACCCAACTCATCCTGAAGCTCCTCAAGAAGATTGATCACCTGCCCCTGAATCGACACATCCAACGCCGACACCGGCTCATCACAAATCAAAATCTCCGGACGCAACGCCAACGCCCGCGCAATACCAATACGCTGCCGCTGACCACCCGAAAACTGATGCGGATACCGATTAATATGATCCGGATTCAACCCCACCCGATCCAACAAATCCGCCACCGCAGCACGACGACCCTTCCGCGGCACCACATCCGGATGAATATCAAACGGCTCACCCACAATATCGCCCACCGTCATCCGCGGATTCAACGACGTATACGGATCCTGAAACACCATCTGAACATTCCGCCGCAAACGCCGCATCCCCACACGACCCAACCGCGTCACATCCTCCCCCCGCACACGAATCGAACCCGACGACGGCGACTCCAACCCCACCAACAACTTCGCCAACGTCGACTTCCCACAACCCGACTCACCCACCACACCCAACGTCTCACCACG
>NZ_CBCRZX010000096.1:0-584 GCF_965137155.1 Stackebrandtia soli | reverse complement strand
AATCGAACCCGACGACGGCGACTCCAACCCCACCAACAACTTCGCCAACGTCGACTTCCCACAACCCGACTCACCCACCACACCCAACGTCTCACCACGGGCCAAGGTGAGGTCGACGCCGTCCACGGCCTTCACATGGCCGATCGTCTTCTTGAAGAGAACGCCGACCTTGATCGGGAAGTACTTACTCAGGCCTTCGATCTCGAGAACGTTGTCAGACATCGTTCATGACCTCCTTGGCGAAGTGGCAGGCCGACGCGCGACCCGGTGTGACGGTCAGCAATTCGGGACGCTGTCGCGTACAAATGTCTTGCGCGTATTGGCATCTCGGGGCGAAGGGGCACCCCGGCGGAATACGAGTGAGGACGGGTGGGAGTCCGGCGATGACCTCGAGCCGCTGACCCTTCACGTCCAACCGAGGAATCGACCGCAACAACGCCTTCGTATACGGATGCGCCGGCGACGCGAACGTCTCCAACACACCCGCCTGCTCCACCGCACGACCGGCGTACATCACCGTAATATCGTCCGCCACATCCGCCACCACACCCAAATCGTGCGTGATCAGAATCAAACCCATCCGA
>NZ_CBCRZX010000095.1:0-804 GCF_965137155.1 Stackebrandtia soli | reverse complement strand
CCCGGCAACCCACCCCACGCAATCGACAACCGCAGATACTCCACGAGCGTGATGTTCGGGTTCTCGGTGGAATTGCGCAGTACCGGGTCGATCACTGTCGACGGAAGGTCGATGTCCTGTGTCGATCCGCTGTAGTTGGCTTTGTGGATCTCGTCGGGTGCGAAACCGAACTGGAATGTCGGACGTTCCTCAGGCCAATCGTCGCCGTAGTCGTCGGAGTAACCCTCCCAGTCGTGCGCGAGCATGAAGACCGGTGGTGTCGACAGTGGATCTGGGAGGAGGGGAACTTGCTTACCGCGCTCGTGGTCGCTGTACCACAGTTTCAACGCCTCGCAGTCGCCCACGAAGTCCACCGAGCCGACGATGCGCATGCACGCGTCGAGGGCATAGGGAATCCCGCCGATTTCTTGCGACAGACGGTCCAGCTCGGCACAATCCTCGGTGCCCGGCGGAGCTGCGACGAGTTCGCCGCCCGAAAAACCGAGCTTGCCGTACGCCTCACCGAGGCGTTCGACATGCCGCCGGACCCGGCGCATGGTCTCGGCGGCGACGTCCGCGCAGTCCTCGGCCACCGCTTCGGGAATCGGGCCGAGCCGACGCAACTCGGCCCACACTGCCTCGTGCTCGCCGTTGCGGTAACGCGTGGCGAAGGAAGTCATGCATCTCCTTTATGTACCCGACTCGATGACATCGGCGCGGTCGGGAACCCGTCTCCTGCAGAGGGTTCCCGAACGAGCCGTACTGCGCACTGTAGGTCCGGCACGCCAGTTCTCCACACGAGAACCGCCCCACACCCTCCTCCCC
>NZ_CBCRZX010000094.1:0-958 GCF_965137155.1 Stackebrandtia soli | reverse complement strand
CAATAACCCGCAAGGACCCCAAGAACCCCCACGGCATCCCCCAACAGCGAGACGCGTTACGACCCGCCGTCGGCCACCCCGAACAGTCCGGCCAGTTCGACCCCGCTGCGGCGCACGACCTCGACCGCCCGGTCCAGGTCGAGACCGTCGATGGCGACGACGCCGATGCTCCGCTCGATCAGCGCCCCACCGTCCACACCGGATCGGACTCGGATGCCCGTCGCGACCCCCGTCGCCCCCTGTTCCAGCTGTGCCCGGGTGACGCTGTAGCCGTCCCGTCTGGCGGCGCGCACCTCGTCGGTGTCCTCGGGCCGTTCGGGGCGCGCCGCGAGGATCGCGATTCCGGCGGCGCCTCGCGTCAGCGGGTGCCGACTTCCGACCCGGTACCCGACGGTGAGCAGTTCCCCCGTCGGCTCGGTGACCATCAGTACGACGCAGTCCGGGCCGTCCGCCGCGGACAGGAACGCCGTCGCCCGGGCGCCTTCCGCGAGCCGACGCAGCAACGCCCGCAGCTCGTCCCGCAGTTGCGGCTCGAATCGGGACGCCAGCACCGCGACCCCCACGGCGAGCCGGATCCGCCCGTCCTCGGTGCGCGACACCATTCCCCGAGATTCCAACGTGGACACGATCCGGTAGCAGATCGCCCGGTGGACGTCGAGTTCCCGCGCCAGGTCCGCGACCGAGATGCCCGCCGGAGCCAACGACACGATCTCCAACGCCCGCAGGCCACGATCCAACGTCTGCAAAGCACTCACGACGACCCCTCCTTAGAAGCCGCCACCCTAGCCGAACAACGGAGGCCGGGCGATCGGCGAGGGTTCGCACGCGACCAAGGCTCTCCCCACGGAAACATCCGCAGATCAATCACCAGTCCACACCACGACGAACCCCACCGAGCCGACGAACAATCCGCGCAACCATCGAACCGACACCCGCAAACTTTCGACCCACCCACCCC
>NZ_CBCRZX010000093.1:0-1470 GCF_965137155.1 Stackebrandtia soli | reverse complement strand
GGCTTGGGCGACGGCGACGCGGGAGCGGATGCGGCGGGGGTTGGTGGCGTCGCCGNCGCTGATCGTTCCGGTGGCGCAGGTGAGGCGGCCGGCGAGGGCGAGGAGTAGCGCGGTTCGGCCGGTTCCGGCGTTGCCGAGGACGGCGACGAGGTCGCCGAGGCGGGCGCGGAGGTTGACTCCGGCGAAGNCNGGTCCGNGTTGTTCGGCGATGAGGTAGTGCGGTGTGGGCGGTGGTGGGGGCGTGGCGTCGTCGGCGTCGTCTTCGTCGACGGCGGCCATCGCCTGGGTGTCGGTCATGGCGGCGGCGCCCGGTTCGAGCCGTCCGAAGACGGCTGTCGAGTCGGGGCCCGGCGCCGGATCGTCGGGCCGGATCACTCACCCATCATCACATCGACGATCACCCACAGTGTTGTTACCGGCAATAACGGGTCGGATGGTGCGGTGGTCAGGCGCCGGCTTCTCTGAGGCCCCGGAGCCAGGTGACGGCGTCGGCGAAGTCGTGCCGGGCGAGGCCGATCGGCGCGGGGACGGGTCCGTCGTCGCCGTCGCGGGGGTAGGAGCCGAGGAATCGGACGTCGGCGCAGACGCGGCGGAGACCCATGAGCGCTTCTCCGAGTCCGGGTTCGTTGATGTGTCCGGCGCAGTCGAGGTAGAACGAGTATCGGCCGAGTCGTTCGCCGGTGGGTCGGGATTCGATTCGGGTGAGGTTGACGCCGCGGACGGACAGTTGGGTCAGTACCGATTCGAGTGCGCCGACCTTGTCGTGGGAGATGTAGACGACGAGTGAGGTGACGTCGTTGCCGGTGGGTGGCCCGGCTGGTCCCGGGCGGGATACGAGGGCGAAGCGGGTGGCGGCGCGGTCTCCGTCGCCGACGTCGGTGGCGATCACGGTCAGGCCGCGTTGTTCGGCGGCGAGTGGGGAGCACACGCAGGCGGGTTCGGTGCCGTTCGCGACGGCGGTCGCGGCGGCGGACGTCGACAGGACCTCACCGAGGGTCGCTTGTGGATAGTGTCGGCGCAGCCATGATCGGCATTGGGCGATCGCGTGCGGGTGCGAGACGACTCGATCGACCGGGGTGGACTTCGACGCGACCGCGAGGACGAAGGTGACGGGTAGGACGACCTCGGCGGTGATGAGAAGCGGGGCGCCGTCGACGAGTCCGTCGAGGGTGACGGGGACGGAGCCCTCCTGCGAGTTCTCCAGCGGGACGAGCGCCGCGTCGACGTCGCCGTCTCGCACCGCGTCGAGGGCATCCGGGATGCTGCTGACGGGAATCGTCGTCCCCCGCCTGGCGGCGGGCAGCCGCCGCAGCGCCGCCTCGCTGAACGATCCCGGCGGCCCGAGGTAGGCGAAACGTGACGGCGGCACTCCTGGCATGCCCGCCAGCTTAGAACCCCGCCCGGCGGGTCGGACGCGGCAGCGTCTCGGGTGTCGGGACTGCCGCGGCGGTCGTCAGGATGGGGAGGGGG
>NZ_CBCRZX010000092.1:0-1518 GCF_965137155.1 Stackebrandtia soli | reverse complement strand
GGNAGGGTCCTTGGTTCAAGAATACTGAGAAGGGGGATCGGCGGGGTGAGGCGCATGAAGAGTGGGAGCGGAGTCAGGATGCGGGGACCGCGTTATCCGCGCGGTAACGCGCGTCGGTGAAGGTTCGGGTGGTCGTGCGGTAGTGGGTGTATCAGGTGTGTTCGATGGGGGTGGTTGACGCCGTGATCGATACATGCCGATACTTTCTGGGAATCGGTGAGTCGGGGACGATCTACCTGGTGATGGACTGGCTGGCATCTTTCGGTTCGGGTATCACGGGTCTGGAGGGCGTCGTTCTGGGCGTCATGCCGAAAGACGTCGCCTGATCGCGCTCGATTTTTGGTGGGTGGAGCCAAGAATGTTACGGAGCGCGTTTCGATCCGTTCTCAAACTTTGTCGGATTTTGGATCCAAGAAAGAAACGGTGATTGATGAGCTACGACTTCGATCCATTCGACGTCAATGAGACGGTCGGTTGGACTCCTGATGAGTGGTCGATTGGTTTCAGTGATCCTCGTGAGGGTGAGGCTCGCGCGCACATGATCGTGGTGATTCCGGATGAGACGGGTTGGGATGGTGTTTTCTTCCAGCTCAGTCCTCGTCGTGATGGGTCCCGATTGGACATCGTGGAGTGGGCGGTCCAGATGAGCAAGGATGTCTTCGAAGCGACGTATCTGGATGCCGGTTACCGGTACCCCGTGGATGGGGAGAAGTTGGAGGAGATTCTTGGGTTTTCGGTGGAGGCGGCGATCGCTCTGTCTGTCTTTGAACGGTGGAGGTTGATGGACGTCGAGCGTGGTGTGGATCGGGTCTTTCGGTTCGCTGGGCCGGACCCTGAGGGTGGTGATGCGTCGGTGGTGATCACGGTGCCCGCGTCGGGGTGGATGGAGGGACGTATCGACATTCGACAGGAGTACGGAATTGTCCCGTTGGACGTGCTGGCGTGGATTCTTGTCGTCGCTAGGGACGCTTTCGCTCGAAGTGAGAAATGACGGCGGTGGAGGTGATGGATGTACTGGGAGAATTTCGTTGATGATCCGGAGTTGTCGGCGTGGCTTCATCAGATGTATGACGATGTTTTGGGGTTGTGGGAGGGCCTGGGCCTGCCTAGTGACACATCGGATGTTCATGAGTGCATTCGAGACGATCTCGATGTCATGTACGGGGCGATCTTTGTGGATTGGGGTAATGCCTGGTTGTACAGCGATCTAGGGGTGGATCCTCAGTTGCATGTGCGTTTCGCGTTGCGGATGTATCCGGTTGTGTCGATGGTGTTGCGGGATCATGGGTTTGTTGCGGCGATTGAGGATCCGATGGAGTTGGGTGAGTTGATGGTGGTGGTGCGGGATCGGGTTGGTGAGTGTGTTCCGGTCGGGTTGCGTCGGCGTGTGGGCCGAGCGGGTGCGGGGGTTGGTGTCTCGCGCGGGGTGAGTGGTGAGGTTGCTCGGGTGGTGGAGGTGTTGGGGTGGGTGCCGTTGCCTGTGGCGGATCGGGACGGTCCGGGCGTCGTCGTCGGTGT
>NZ_CBCRZX010000091.1:0-1820 GCF_965137155.1 Stackebrandtia soli | reverse complement strand
ACCCCCGAATCCGGCCCCGCCGTCCGAGCCCGTGAACTTCGCCGATGCGAAGTTCGGGCCGAACAATCCGCCGGTGTACGCGCCGCTGCCACGTTTCGACGTGGAGCCCCCACCGGCGATCACGAGGGCCCGGACGCTCATCGGCTTCATGATCGCGGTGACGTTGCTGTACGGGGTGCTGTCTGCCAACGGCTTGCGGTCGTCGCCGCTGATGCCAGCAGCGGCCAAGGACTTCAACATCGTCGCCTACTTCGCCATCGCGATCGCGTTCTGGTTGGCGGCCGAGGGGATCAAGCGCGGCTTCGCGATCGCCCGGGTCGGATCGTTCGTCCTCTTCGGGGGATATCTCCTCTGCGGATTCGGGATGTTCATCTCCTCCTTGGACAGCGGGCTGGGCAGCGCCTACGAGCCTTGGTATCGGGGTTGGTCGGTCCTGTGCTCGACGGCGTCGGTCGGGTTGGCCATTGGCATCCTCATCGCCTTGGCGTCGCCCGCGTCGGCCGCGTGGTTCGCCGAGTCCGAGGCCCGCAGGGCCGGAGGCGCCGGGGCTCGACGTGGTTGAGCTCGCGGATCGTCGACGTCGAGGTCTATCGCTCGTCGGAGTCGCGCGGTAGCCTGACCCATCAGTCATCGGTGCATTGACCGGAGGTGGTGTCGTTATCTCGGGTCGTGCGCGGGTCAGGGCGTCACTCGGCCAGGCGGAGTAGCTCCCGCGCACCGTTGTTCGACGCCCTCGGCGTGCCAGCGCACGCTGGGGGAGCTTCGACGACGTTCCGGCTTCGCCGTGACCGAACCGCTGGGTAACGAGACAACCTCTAGAAGGGGCGACGATGAGCTATCCGCCGCAGGGCGGGTACGGGCACCAGGAGCCCGACCCGTACCAGCAAGGACAATATGGACAGCCTGATCCGTACGGGCAGGCGTCGGGCGCGCCGTACCAACACCCCATGTCGGGAGCCCCGGCGTCACCGGCTGGCCAACCGGGCTACGGCCAGCCCGCGTACAGCCAACCCGCGTACGGGCAGCCCGCCTATGGCCAACCCGCGTACGGCCAGTTCGCGCAGGGCGTCCCCCCGCCCCCGGGTGAGCGGCCGCAGCTGGTGACCGTCGCGGGCTTCCTCATCCTCGGGATGGTGGCGATGATGTTCGCCACGGGCGTCCTCGGGATGGTGGCGATTCGATCCGAACTGTCCTTTGCCGGAGTCAACGCCGTCCAAGGCTTCATTTACATCCTGATGGCCGCCGGGTACACCGCGCTTTCCATCGGCGTCCAGCGCGGACGCGAGGGCGCTCGCATCACCGCTTTCGTCCTCTTCGGACTTGGTCTGCTCTGCTCCCCGTTCAGCATCATCAGCAACACCTCTGAGACCGTCGCGCTCGTTTACGAACCCTGGTACCCGTCAGTCGGAACGATCCTGAGCGTCGTCAACATTCTCCTGATCATCGCCACGATCATCATGCTCGCCAATCGCGAGTCCGCCAGCTGGTTCAAGGCCAACAGCGCCGCGCGCAAGGCCGGCGTCATCCGCTGACGACCTCCGGTGGCGCGGGCGGTCCACGTCCGCGCCACCTACGCGTTCACCCGGAGAGCGGGGGGACGTGCGGCCCGTGCCCACTCCGCGGCTTATCGTGGGTGGTCGATGACCTGCCCAGCCCCGGCTCCGCGAACGGCGTGAAGATGACCTATCCACCCGGCCAGTACGGCCCCCCGCACGACCAGTACCAGCCCGGCACCCCGCCCGTCTCGGGCTCGCCCTACCCGCAGCAGTACTCCGTCGTGCCCGTCTCCCCATACGGACAACCCGCGTACACGCCGCCCC
>NZ_CBCRZX010000090.1:0-2538 GCF_965137155.1 Stackebrandtia soli | reverse complement strand
CCTCCCCTAAGAACCCCCCACAGGCATCGAAGACGCCCTCAATCCCCCATCAACGGATTACCGTGAACCGCATGACGGAAATCTGGTCATTGCCGGTCACCGGAGCCGAACAGCTCGACAAAGCCCGCGACTCATCGTCAGGCCGCAGCGCCCTCACGATCAGCGGCGGACGACACCGCCTACGCCAGACCATCATCGCCCTGACGAAAGGCGCGAGCCTCGCCGACCACGACTCACCCGGCGACGCGACCCTTCAAGTCGTCACCGGCAGAATCCGCCTGGAATGGGCCGACGGCGAACTCATCCTCGGCGAAACCGAACTGGCGACCATCCCACCCCAACGACACAGCCTCCTCGCACTCGCCGACGCCGTCGTACTCCTGACCATCGCGCGATAACGGAACCAACGTGATGCCCGCGTCGGCGGCGAGCTGAAACGCCAGCGACATCATGTCGACGCCCGACACCGTCGCGCCCCGCAACGCGCCGATACCCGAGACGTCCTCCAACCGGCAGTTCGTCAACGTCGCACCCGTCATCGTCGCCTCGTTCAACCGCGCACCAGTCAGATCACAATCGACGAACGCGACCCCCGACAGATCGGCACCGGTGAAATCGATCGACGCCAACCGGCAATCCGCGAACACGACATGCGTGAACCGACTGAACCGAAAACCCGCCAAATCACCACGACACCGCGTGAACCGAACATCCCGCACCACGCCGTCCGTCCACTGCAACCCCGTCATACGGTTGTCCGTCACCTCACACCGCCGCAGACTCCCGCCACGCACCTGCAGATTCGCCAAACTCCCACCGTCGACCCGGCAATTCGCCACCGTCACCCGCTCCCAATGACCACCCGACGCGTCCACCGAAGCGAACCGACACTCCTCGATGTCCACGTCAGCGACCTCGAAGCCCGACAAATCGACCCGATCGAAATGCAACGCCGACAGCTGCGCCTCGTCGACGACATCATCGGCCACCCCCGCCACCGTCACATCCGGCAACGCCGGAGCCAACGGTTCACGACGCTTCGACCCCGAACGACCGGCCACGAATACCTCCGACGACTCCAGCGACAAGACCTGAACAATAGGGCCACCACGACCACCCCGACCCGAGAGGGCCCCATGCGACTGATCGCACTCCACGGCGGCATCTGGGAGAACATGACCGCCGAACGATTCTGGCACCGCCCCGGCATCACCACCGGGCTCGAACACGCCGGCCTCACCGTCACCGCCCCGGACCGGCTCCACCGACCCCTCTCGTGGAGCGCCGACACCGCCGCCGTCCAAGCACGTCTTCCGCGTGGACGATTCACGCTCCTGGGGGCGTCCAACGCCAACACCGCCGCGATCCGACTCGCCGCCCGATACCCGCGTCGCATCACCGCCCTCATCCTCGCGTGGCCCGCCACCCGCGGCCACGACGACGACGAATTCGCCGCGTTCCTCACCCGCCAGGGCGCCCGAAACGAGACCATCACCGACCTGACCACCGGACAGACCCTCCGGGGCGTCACCGACAGCACCATCGCGACCCTCCCGATGCCCGTCGCCATCGTCCCCGCGCCACCACAATCCCACCACCACCGGCCCGAGACCGTGACGGCGCTGCGCCGACTCCTACCGCACGCCGCCGTCCTACCCGAGACCCCCGAACCACCGCGCCCCGACTTCCCCACCCACCGGGACCGATTCATCCACGACCTCACGCGGTGGATCACCGACCACCAGCCATGACCCACATGAGACCCCCCGCAGATCGATCAAGTCCTCATCACCGGTAACCGCAGGCCACCAGGACCTTCCGTCGAGAGCGCACCAACACCCGGTAGGTGGTTTCGGCGCCGACGACCCAAGCGATCGAGTGCAGTACAAGGGAATCCGAGTTCACGAGCACCCTGCAATCGCCCGCATGAACCCCGAATCGTGAATCGAAGCCTGCACCGCTCGAACCCGAACAGGTCCCCAGGACAGAGACGACCAGTCGGTTCCGAAACACCAGCCGTGTGGGACTCAACCCGTTCGCGTTCAGACCACATCGCGGCCCATAACACGGGCCCTCGCCACCGAACTCAACCAAACCACATCGGTCTAACCCTGAAACGACAACCGCACCGAACGCTCCAAATTATCCACATTGGTGTCCACGAAGACGATCGACTGCCACGTCCCCAACGCCACCGCCCCCGCGACCACCGGCAACGTCGCATGCGGCGCGACAAAACCCGGCACCACATGATCACGACCATGCCCCCGCGACCCATGCCGATGCCGCCACCGATCATCAGCCGGCAACAACTCGCCAATCGCCGCCAACAAGTCGTCATCACTACCCGCACCAGTCTCGATCACGGCGATCCCCGCCGTCGCATGCGGACAGAACACGTTCAACAACCCCTCCACCGCCCCCACCCGACGCAAGAACGACGAACACTCGGCCGTGAGATCAACGACAACGGGCTCCGACGGCGCCGACAACGCGATCACATCAGTAAAGAACACCCCGACATCGTCCCACCCACAC
>NZ_CBCRZX010000089.1:0-2928 GCF_965137155.1 Stackebrandtia soli | reverse complement strand
GCAGTGGGGCGGAGGCTGGTGGCCCCCGGGGTCGGACGGCACCGGATCACACCCCCGTGGCNCCGCCCCACTGCTGACGGTAGTCGGCTGCCACGCCTGGCTGTCGACCTCGGGCGCCTCGGCCTGTGGATAACTCACCGGTTGTGGATAACTCGGCTCGACCCGGGTGTTCGGCGCCTCGGGCGCGCTCGGCGACACCGGAGCCGGATTGGCCATGGTGGACGGTGACACGGGGGCGTCGGACACCGGAACCGACGGCGGCGGGGGAACGAACCGTTGCGGCGTCGGACTGACGACGGGCGAACCCGTCGGCGGAGCCGAGACCGCGCGCCGCTGAGCGGCCTGCGCACGCTGCGACGCGATCGCCGCCTGCTGCGCCGCCAACGCCTCCGCGCGGGCCTTCGCGGCGGCCTCGGCACGAGCGCGCTCGGCGGAGGCCTGCCGGGCCCTGTCCTGGGCGCGTTGCGTCGCCTCGGCCTCCGCGAAGGGATTCGTCTTCGCACGGGGCTTCTCGGTCGGACGCGGGGCGGCCTCGTCGCGACGTCGCTCGTCCTTCGCACCCGAGCTCGCCTCGGCGGTGCCTACCGCGTATCGCTGCGCCCGTTGGCGCGCTTGAATCTGAGCGAGAACCCGCGCCTCGGCCTCCGCGAACGGGTTCTCCGGTTCGGGCTGGACCGGTTCGACGATGTCGGCGAGACGCGGCCGAGTGGCACGCGATGACGGCTCATCCGAGGTCTGTGGATAACCGTCACCATCGGTGGCGACGGGATTTCCCCCAACCTGTGGATAACTCGGGTCTTCCTGTGGATAACTGCCCTCAACCTGTGGATAACTCGGCGATTCCTGTGGACTGACCTGTGGACGAACAGGCTCCGCCACTGCCTCGGCCTGTGGATAACCCTGTGGATAAGTCGCTGAGGACTCCGGGTTTTTCGCAGGTGGCGTGGCGTGTCGCGGCTGAGGTTCGGAGGCCGAGTCGCCCTGGGGATCGTCCGTGGCGCCCGCCGACGCTTCGTCGGCCGCGCTCGTCCCGAACACCGCGTCCGCGATCGCGGTCGTCGAGTCCTCAGCGTCGGGGCGTCGGGAGGCCGCCTTGGGCGCCTTGAACAAGGCGATGGGGCGCGGCTCGCCCGAGGGCTCCTGCCGAGGGGACGGCGGGGTGGACGTCATACCAGCTCCTTACGAATGCGGATGCGGCTGGCCGAGTAGCGCCGGTCCCGCAGTTCGTCGACGGGTTCCCTGGTGCGGCGCCAGTCGGTGAGGACGGTGCGCACGACGGCGCGCGCGGGCCGGTCCGGGTCGACGTACCGGAACAGCAACGAAGTGGAGACCATGGCCAGGGCGATCTCCCAGGCCGGGATGAGTTCCACTGTGAACGTGAACGTCCAGTGGATGAACATGTACAACGCGAGCAGCGCGGCGAAGACTCCATACTGGGCGTACGGCAGGTGGACCGGGAACGTGTACCCGGGCGGACCCAGATACAGCAACCGGGCCCGGTAGATGTCGTCGTCGGTGCGCAGCTTCACGGCGTCATTCGCCTTCGGTGAACAGGATGCTGACGAGCCCCTCGCCGAACGCGACGAGAGTGACGGCACCCGCGACGAAGGCGAGACCGACGATCGCGATCGTCGACGACGTCAGCACGCGCGACACCTCTCCCTTGTTCGCTCTGGCGATGAAGATGATCCCGAGAATCGCCAACAGGATCGGCGCGATCTTCGAGATGAAGAAGGAGATGATCCCTTCCGTCGCGATCTGGGGGGCCTCCTCCTGCGCCCGGATCGCCAGTAGCAGCACTGTGTCTTTCATGGCCTCAATTCCTTCTCCGATACAGGGAACACGAAAACCGCGTCCAGCGAAACCGTTGACCGCGTGCCCGTTTCGCGGCACCGCTTCAACCAGCGGGTTCGTGATCGTCTGTCCGAAACGCGACAGTATCGAACGTCACCCGCCGTTGGCAGGATATGGCCGTCATCGCGAATCCGGTAGCCCGTTGTGGATGGTGTGGGGGTTTCCCGCCCGCGGGCGGGTTCGGGAAAGCCGTTCGAGCCGAACGTCGACCCGGCCGCGCGTCGCGGCGTCGTCGTCCGATCGGCGGTGTTCCGGCCCGACGGAATCGTGGCGGACACCGGGAATCCGAAGGGACTCGGACTCGCGACACGCTCGCCGACACCGCCTCTCGTCAGGGAGGCGACGTCCCGAACATGCCTTAGCCTCAGGTACGGGCGCCGGTGGGGCATTCGCCCGAAACCGGCCCGTTCGGGGGTAGCGGACGCGGGCCAGACGCTGCGATCGTTAGGCACTCGATCATTCCGACAGGAAGGCACTCCGATGCTGCGCATCATCATCGCCGCGTCGGCGCTGGCGATAGCCGGGACCGTCCTCACTGGACTCGCGGCGGCAGCGCTGGGTTCGGCGAAGGCCGCCGCGAAGTGGCCGTCCGCCGGGCGATCGGTCATCGGCCCGCTGTCGGCTCGCATCGGCATCGCCGTCGGCGTGCTGCTCGTCGCGATCGGCATCGCCATGGGGGCGTGGCTGGTCCCGGTCGACGACGAACTGCTGCGCTGGGGGATCGTCGCCGCGAGCGTCCTCGTCGGGTCCGGACTCGTCGTGTGGGGATCGGTCGCGGTCACCGCGAAGATCGAACTATCGACCCTCATCAATTCACCGTCCCCGCCGTCGGCGCATCCGTTGACACCCGCCGCGCAGCGGGATCACCAACCGACCGAGATCGCGTACGGGCAGCCGTACCCGGGCGTCGTGTCGACGCAGGCGGCAGGAGCCGACGCGACCGCGCCCGCCATCGTGAACCCTTCATCACCGCCACCTGAAATCCTTGCCGCGCAAACGCCTCACGCAGTTGTTGTCGACTCTCATAGTACGACGTCACAGCGCGAGGACTCCAACACGCGACCCCCCGCACCC
>NZ_CBCRZX010000088.1:0-3183 GCF_965137155.1 Stackebrandtia soli | reverse complement strand
CCGAGAAGGAGCCACCAATGTCGCTCACCCCCACCACCGCCACCCGCCGTGCCGTTTTCTGTGGAGCGGGAGGCCTGTCGATCGCCGCGGCACTCGCCGCCTGCTCCGGGACGGACGAACCGACCGACGACCCCAGCGACACTCCGGCCTCCGACCCCTCGGCGACGGATCCGACCGGCGGCGAGGCGCTGGCGGCCGTCGCGGATGTTCCCGTTGGCGGTGGCATCGTCGTCGACGGCGTCATCCTCGTGCAGCCGAAGGAGGGAACGTTCAAGGCGTTCGATCCGACGTGCCCCCATCAGGGTGGTGTCGTCGGTGCGCCGAAGGACGGCGTGATGGCCTGCGCCCTACACGATTCCCGTTTCTCCATTGAGGACGGCTCCGTCGTGAAGGACCCCGCGACGACGGGACTCACCGAGGTGCGGGTGACCGTCGTCGAGGATCAGGTCTACCGGGCCTGACCCCACGAACACCGGACAAGGTCTCCCGGTTCGGGGGCGGAGAGGTTCCGGCGGAGTTGCGGGGGTTCCCGACCATCCGAGGCGAAGCGGAGGCGCTTCCCCATCCGACACCGGGATGCGGAAGTGCCGACAACGAAGCCAGGCGACGTGTCAGGGACCCGCTTGCTCCATTGCCGGAGCCTCTCAGTTCCCGGCCGCCGCGAGGATCGCCGGGAACTCCCTCATCCACCGGTACGCGTCATCGGGGGACGGTTCCGGCGGAGTGGTCGGGCGTCGACACACCCACAGCGCCGCCATGTCGAACAGCGAGTACGAGTCGAAGTCCTCCGTCTGGGCGAACGCCAGGGCGTGCTCGCCGCACGGCCATAGCGCTGCGCGCCAACCGAACTCGGGTTCCGTGACGGTCGTGGCGGGAGCGCGGCCGAGGACGGCCGTGATCGCGTCGCGGTGCGCGTTCCACTCGGCGTCGAAGGCGGCACGGTCGGCGGTCGCGTTCAGCGCCCACGCGTTCCAGGCGTCCGATGGTTGCGCCAGTTCGTCGTCCTCCGGCTCGTCCTCCGGGTCGGGCTCGTAATACAGCGCCGTCGACACGTACGCCCACCGGTGATCGCCCGCGAACTCCGGTTCTGCGAAGACGACCGTGTGGTCGGGATCGGCCTGGCTGCGACTGTCGCGTTGCGGTAGCCATCCGGTGCGATCGACTACGCCGTCCAACGCGTCGGCCGTCCACTCTGGCAGCTCTGCGAGGGCGGCCATTCCGGTGATGATCTCAGGCGTCAACGCGCACGATCGCAAGCTCACAAGACAGGGACCTTAACAGTCGACGCCGACGAGGCATCGACCGGATGATCTGCCGCCCATGAGTTTCAGAACTCCTCGTGGCTGTCCGGATCGCCGCCGATCCGGCCCGACTCCATGGCCATCACGGCGGTCATCTCCTCATCGGTCAGGCTGAAGCCGAAGATGTCGAGGTTCGCCGCCTGCCGGTCCGCGTCACCCGACTTCGGGATCGGGACGGCGCCCAGTTGAACCTCCCAGCGCAGGATCACCTGCGCCGCCGTGACCCCGTGCGCGTCGGCGATCGCCGTCACCGTCGGGTGATCGAGCAGATCGGTCCCCCGCCCCAGCGGACTCCACGCCTGTGTGACGATGCCGAGGTCGGCGTTGACCTCGCGCATCATCGCCTGGTTGAACGCCGGGTGCAGCTCGATCTGATTGACGACGGGCACCACCCCCGTCCCGTCGATGACCCGCCGCAGATGCTCCGCCGCGAAGTTCGAGACCCCGACCGACCGGATCAGCCCGTCCTCCTGAAGCCGCAGCATCGCCTCGAAGGACTCGACGTAGTGGTCGACGCGCGGCAGCGGCCAGTGGATCAGGTACAGGTCGACGTATTCGACGTCGAGCCGCTGCCGAGCGGCCTCGAACGACTCGACCGTCGACTCGTAACCCTGATCGGCACCGGGCAGCTTCGTCGTCAGGAAGATCTCCTCGCGTGGCACCCCCGACTCACGAATGGCTTGCCCCACACCGGTTTCATTCCCGTACCGGGTGGCGGTGTCGATCAGCCGATAGCCGTTCTGCAAGGCCGTGAGAACCGCGTGGGACGCCTCGACGTCCCCCATCGGATACGTCCCCAGCCCCACCGTGGGCATCTCGTGCCCATCGTTCAGCCGCACCATAGGAACCACGACTTCCCCCTCCGCGCGTTCGTCCCGTTGTATCCGTCCACCCTAGAGCGCCGGACCCGCGCGAACGGCGCATCGTCAGCGACACGCCTCCCATTCCGGCCAAGACGGAGGGTCGGCGCCCGGCCGGGAACACGTCAGCTCGGCGGCCCGCGACGCCGCGGCCAGGATCCGCGCCCAATCACCGTCCGACAGCGCCGCCAACCGCGCCTTCGGGGCTGTGCCGAGGGCGTCCGCGTCGGAGAGCGCGGCGAGCGTCGCCGAACAGAACGCGTCGCCCGCGCCGATCGTGTCCACGACGGTCACCGGTTTCGCCTCGACGCGAACGACGGCGCCGTTCGGCCGGTACAACACCGATCCCGCCGCGCCGAGCGTCACGATGATCTGAGCGTCAACGCCGTCGCGGCGCCACCGTGCGACGACGACGGCGACCGGTTCGCCCGGGTACAGCCAGGCCAGGTCCTCGTCACTGACCTTGACCAGGTGTGACGCCCCGGCCAGGTCGACGATTCTGGCGGTCTCGGAGCGATGGTCGAAGCCGAGCTTCGGCCGCACGTTCGGGTCGCAGCTGACGGTCGTGGTGCCCGCTGCGGCGAGGCGATGGACATGCCGGGAGATGACCGTCCGCGCCGGATCGACGGCCGCCGCGAGCGAGCCGACGTGGATCGCGTCGGGATCGTCGGGGGGAAGTTCGTCGAGCGTCCAACCCCAGTCGGCGGTCCCCTCCAGGTAGAAGGAGTACTCGGGCGTCCCCTGCGGAGAAAGGGCGACGACCGCCATGGTCGACAGCCGGTCGGTGTCCACGGCCGCATCTAGGCGCACGCCGGCGTCGGCGAGGCGAGCGCGGGACAGCGGCCCGAACGCGTCGGCGCCGAACCTCCCGAGGAACCGGCAGTCGACGCCGAGCCGCGCCAGACCGACCGCCACGTTCGCCGGCGCTCCGCCGGGGACGGCGTCGAAACGGCCGTCGTCGCGTTGGACCAGGTCGACGAGNNCCTCGNCGATGACGTCGATGGTGCCGGTGGGGGCGGGGG
>NZ_CBCRZX010000087.1:0-3688 GCF_965137155.1 Stackebrandtia soli | reverse complement strand
ACCCCAGTCCAAACCCGCCACCCGTAGCGCCAGCCGCCAACCCCCNCACACCGNNNNGNCCCNGANCCNACCACCCACAGACTTTCGGCTTGGTGGGGCGCCGTGCCCAACGAAACCTCTCTACGCAGACCGCAACAGAGACCCACCAAGCCGTGGAGCGCGACCCGCGATTGACCGCAACGCCCGCGCCCACCAGCGGGGCGAACCACCTTCGAACGTACCTCCGAATAGGACTCGCACCCATCGACGCCCACAAATGACACTACATAGAGGTGCATACGAATATGTAGATTGTGGGGGGTCAGGTATTCCCATGACCACCGACGCGGAGTAACATTCGCCGAGTAACCGACCACGAACCCGGTTACCGCACAAGAGTTCCCGCCGAGCCTTCGAAGGCTCGGACGTGGAGACATAAGACGACCGGAGCGGCCATCGCCCTAGCAAGCAAACCGCTCCGGTCTTATACGAAAGGAGGCTCCCGTCATGGACGGTAACCAGCCCTCAGCGGTACCCATTGTGCCAGCCGGGTAACGACCCGGCTACCCCGATACCGCAGGCTTTCGCGGACGTCGATTCCTCGCTCGCCTGACCTGCGGTACGACCCGACTCCGACCCATTGCGGCGCAACACTTCCCGCGCCCGACCGGTCCGGAGTCGGCCAGATCCCGCGCGTTCGCGTCAAGCGAGCCCGAGGAACCGCGCCCGCCGAGCCACTTCAGGAAACCTCCCGAACGCGGCGAGGCGGCAGACGGTCCTCACGTGCGGGCTCCCCGGTGCTTGCGGGCGAGCGGACCTCGATTCGTTCTCCCCACGTCAGTTCCCGCCGACATCACGCACGGGCTCCTACCCAGCCGTGTCCGTCGAATACGCGCGCCGACGTACCGAGTCACTCCGCTCGCCCGCACACGCCGTCCTCATTTGACTGTCCTGTGTCGCTTCTGGATGAGAGCGACCTCCACTCCATTGTTGGGGGATACATGCCGATCTACGACCCTGCCCGCAGCCCGATCGACGTCAACGCCACTCCCGCGCGCCGACCGGCGGCACGACCCGTCACCCCACCGCCGTGCGCGATCACCGACCCGCCACGAGCGCTCGGCGTGTTCACCCTGGAGGGGCGCCTGATCGCCGCGACCGCGACCGTGAACACCGAGGTCCGGCTCGACCTCCTCGGCGACGGCGGCTCCGTCCAAGGTCCACTCGCGATCGTGACCGGCGCGCACACCGCCGTCCCGCTCCTGTTCCCCGACAAGGAGGAGCGCGGATGGATCGCCGAACCGGCCGTCGCCTGGTACCTGACGCGCGGAGCCGTCGATCGGTACCGTTCCACGCCGTCCACCCAGGTCAACGGGGCTCCATCTCCGACGGTTGGACCAGATCCGCACGACGTCTCGGAGGTTCGCCCCCTCGGAATGTTCAGTGTGGAGTCACGTCCGATCATGGCGACGGTGATCGCGCCCGGGCGGGTTCGGCTGGATCTGCTCGGAGCCGGAGGAGTCATCGCCGCCCCCGTCGGCGTCGTCACCGGGGCCGACACCGCGATCCCGCTCCTGTTCCTGCACAACGAGCGTCGCGAATGGACCGGTGAACCCGCCGTCGCCTGGTACCTCACTCGAACCGCCATCGACCGTTATCGTGCTCCCGCACCGGGAATCGCCACGACGGGTGGCCCGACTCCGGCACGCCCGCCCCGACGCGGCGACAACGTCGAGGTCGACGCGGACCCGCTCGTCGTCGCCGCGAAGCGCTGCGGCCCGGACACTCTCGTCGCCGACCACCATCACTGGTTCGGTATCGCGCCGCAGCGGCGATCCCGCGCGCATCCCGTCGCAGGCCCCTCCACGGCCAACCGGTCGCCGGAATCGCCGTCGATGCCGGAAGACGCACCGCCGCACGAACCCGGAACGGGCGATGCGTCGACGGAGGCGGCCCGATGACCATCACCGATGAGCCGCGCTCCGCCAAACCCGAACGCGGAACGAGCGCGCGTCGACACACCACGGCTCACCCCCGCGACCGCGTCGGCCCTGATCCTGGCCCGGAAACCGCTGCACCGCAACACGAACCCGGGATGTCGGATCTCGCTCCGGGCCCGCGTCGTCACACCGCGATCGACCAGCCTGGCGGCCACGACCGTGCGTGTGACGTGAAACCGACTGTGCCGCAAACCGACTCGGGCGCGTCGGAGTGGGACGTGCTGGGCTGGCGCGAACGCCTCATCAACCGTCAACGTCAACAGGTCCAGGACGCGATCGCCGACCGCGCGAAGCGCGACGAGCCACCGCCGCTCGTCATCCGTCCGCACAGGTCGACCCCGGCAGCGTCCCCTATAGAGGAACGAAACCGCGAACACTGGCGTCGCCTCGCCGACGCCACGACCCGCCGAGCCGGGAGCCCGTCCGGTGGTTCCGTTCTAGCCCAGTCAAACCCCGCACACCGTCGAGACCTCCCCGACGAGGCAACGGAACGCATCCACCCACCGTCCACAGGTTCCACTCGGACGACCCAGGACCTCACGGACAAGACAACTCACCGAACCCCACCACCACCATCGGACGTCCCCAACGAGACGAGCAAAAGGCCGACACACCGGCAGAGCCCGACAAGCGAGACGACCCAACGCATCCACTCACCGTCCACCCGGACGACCCACGACCCGGCACGCTCGAAGAACCTCACAGGCAACGCAACTCACGACGCCGAGCCCACATCGGACATGCTCGGCCCTACCAACCGAGACCCGGCGCACTGGCGAGACCTCGCGAACCGTGCGACCAGCCGCGCCCAACCGTCGAACGGTTTCGGTTGGTTCGCCGACACGAAACCACCGGGCTTCGGTCCCGTTCGTGGCAATGCCCGAAGGCGCGACGCGGCGACGGATACGCACGCCCTCAGGGCAATCGGCGCGAGCGGGCGATCGCATCCGAGTCGACCCGAGGTCACTCCGTCGAAGGTTTCGGCCACCCTCTACGGGCCAGGCACGAGCACCCCGATCCCATCGGGGCCGTTCTCCTACCGCCGACCGACGGCGGCACGGGCGGTCGGCCGCTACCCCGTCAAGCCATCCCGTTGGCGCCCCTCACTGAGCGACGATTCACTATCGAGCAATGCTGCTCGTGAAGCCGCGCCTGAACCGAACGGCGAAGCGCGACACGGTCGGGTGCCCAGCCGTGGGACCTTCGGCGAGCGATGTTCGGAACGCCTGCACCCCAACGTTTCTCCGATACCGTTCGCCTTCGTCGCGGAACCGGTGGCGCCGACCGTCAACGATTGGACGTTTCCCGCCGGACCGGAGGACCATCCGACCGCTCGAACCCACCGACCCCGGCGAAGCCCGTTCCGGGCGGTGTTCCGGCGCGCGTTCCGAGCAGTCCTGCGGTGCGTCGTCGGGTCAAGGCTCGCGCGGAGGTCATCGCCCCGTTCGGGAAGCTGCCGGGAATGCCGCACCGCCTGGCCCTGCCCGGAAATCGTCGACCATGTGAACCGCGCGTTCCACGGAACCTCCGCGGCGACACGACAGTCTCGCGATCGCCTGCTGCACCGACTATCCCTCCCCCAACGCCGTCCATCCACAGCCGGCGCCAAGAACAGCTAGCACCCAACGACCGACGACACGACCACGCTCATTCCGGGGGCGGCCCTCAATCCCCCAACCCAAGGGCCGCCCCACCCGTCTCTCCCACCC
>NZ_CBCRZX010000086.1:0-5246 GCF_965137155.1 Stackebrandtia soli | reverse complement strand
TGCTTCATCGGATGGCCTTTGTTTGTGGGGGTTGTTTGGTGTGGGTGTGTTGTTTGAGAACTTAACAGGGTGTTTTTGTGATGGTCAGTGTGTGGGCCTCGTTTGAGTCGTGTTGTGTTGACACGGTGATGAGGTTTGAATCTTTGTTTGATTCCTTGACTATTTAATTAGTCAGGTATCGCTTTTACAGCGAAACTGTTTTACAGGTTTTTGTTGGAGAGTTTGATCCTGGCTCAGGACGAACGCTGGCGGCGTGCTTCACACATGCAAGTCGAACGGAAAGGCCCTTTCGGGGGTACTCGAGTGGCGAACGGGTGAGTAACACGTGAGTAATCTGCCTTTAGCTTTGGGATAAGCCTCGGAAACGGGGTCTAATACCGGATATGACCTGTCCCTGCATGGGGGTGGGTGGAAAGTTTCTCGGCTAGAGATGAGCTCGCGGTCTATCAGCTTGTTGGTGAGGTAATGGCTCACCAAGGCTTTGACGGGTAGCCGGCCTGAGAGGGCGACCGGCCACACTGGGACTGAGACACGGCCCAGACTCCTACGGGAGGCAGCAGTGGGGAATATTGCGCAATGGGCGAAAGCCTGACGCAGCGACGCCGCGTGAGGGATGACGGCCTTCGGGTTGTAAACCTCTTTCAGTACCGACGAAGTGAGAATGACGGTAGGTACAGAAGAAGCGCCGGCTAACTACGTGCCAGCAGCCGCGGTAAGACGTAGGGCGCGAGCGTTGTCCGGATTTATTGGGCGTAAAGGGCTCGTAGGCGGCCTGTCACGTCCGCCGTGAAAGGCCAGGGCTTAACTCTGGTTTTGCGGTGGATACGGGCAGGCTTGAGGCAAGTAGGGGAGAACGGAATTCCATGTGTAGCGGTGAAATGCGCAGATATGTGGAGGAACACCGGTGGCGAAGGCGGTTCTCTGGGCTTGTTCTGACGCTGAGGAGCGAAAGCGTGGGGAGCGAACAGGATTAGATACCCTGGTAGTCCACGCTGTAAACGGTGGGCGCTAGGTGTGGGGCGGCGTTGTTCGTTCCGTGCCGTAGCTAACGCATTAAGCGCCCCGCCTGGGGAGTACGGCCGCAAGGCTAAAACTCAAAGGAATTGACGGGGGCCCGCACAAGCGGCGGAGCATGCGGATTAATTCGATGCAACGCGAAGAACCTTACCTGGGTTTGACATCACCCGGAAACCACTGGAGACAGTGGCCTCTTCGGACTGGGTGACAGGTGGTGCATGGCTGTCGTCAGCTCGTGTCGTGAGATGTTGGGTTAAGTCCCGCAACGAGCGCAACCCTTATCCTATGTTGCCAGCGCGTTATGGCGGGGACTCATGGGAGACTGCCGGGGTCAACTCGGAGGAAGGTGGGGATGAGGTCAAGTCATCATGCCCCTTATGTCCAGGGCTTCACGCATGCTACAATGGCCGGTACAGAGGGCTGCGATATCGTAAGGTGGAGCGAATCTCTTAAAGCCGGTCTCAGTTCGGATCGGGGTCTGCAACTCGACCCCGTGAAGTTGGAGTCGCTAGTAATCGCAGATCAGCAACGCTGCGGTGAATACGTTCCCGGGCCTTGTACACACCGCCCGTCACGTCATGAAAGTCGGCAACACCCGAAGCCCGTGGCCCAACCCTTGTGGAGGGAGCGGTCGAAGGTGGGGCTGGCGATTGGGACGAAGTCGTAACAAGGTAGCCGTACCGGAAGGTGCGGCTGGATCACCTCCTTTCTAAGGAGCACGAGTATCGTGCAACGCACGCTGACGTTTCACATCATGAAGACACCCTGTTGAGTCCTGAGGCAACACACTGTGTGTGTGGTTTCTCTGGCGGTGGACAATCCTCTCCGAATACCCGTCCCGCTTGTGTGCGGGGTTGTGGTTTGGGGTTGTGTGGTTGTTCGTTGTGTGTTGTTTGAGATTTGTATAGTGGGTGCGAGCATCTAATCAAATGTATGCACCATNCGTGACTATTCGAATGGTTTCGGCTGTTCGGGTGGTTGTTTGTGTGGTGTGTGTCGTCTTAGTGCAATTGTTAAGTTGTGTAGGGCGCACGGTGGATGCCTTGGTACCAGGAGCCGATGAAGGACGTGTGAGACTGCGATATGCCTGGGGGAGTTGTCAACAAAGCTGTGATCCCAGGATTTCCGAATGGGGAAACCCAGCACCAGTCATGTGGTGTTACCCACGCCTGAATGTATAGGGCGTGTGGAGGGAACGCGGGGAAGTGAAACATCTCAGTACCCGTAGGAAGAGAAAACAACAGTGATTCCGTTAGTAGTGGCGAGCGAAACCGGATGAGGCTAAACCGTGCACGTGTGATACCCGGCAGGGGTTGCGTGTGCGGGGTTGTGGGAGTGTTCTTCACCATTCTGCCGAATGGTGGGACAGTCAGAAAGTTGCGTGTTAAGCGAATCCGTTGGAAAGCGGGACCGTAGACGGTGATAGTCCGGTAGCTGAAAATGCGTGACCTGTCTTGGATGCCACCCGAGTAGCAGCGGACCCCTGAAATCTGCTGTGAATCTGCCAGGACCACCTGGTAAGCCTAAATACTTCCTGGTAACCGATAGCGGACTAGTACCGTGAGGGAAAGGTGAAAAGTACCCCGGGAGGGGAGTGAAATAGTACCTGAAACCGTGCGCTTGCAATCCGTCAAAGCCTGTGCCCAGTTTAGTCTGGGATGGGTGATGGCGTGCCTTTTGAAGAATGAGCCTGCGAGTTAGTGGTGCGTGGCAAGGTTAACCCGTTGAGGGGCAGCCGTAGCGAAAGCGAGTCTGAATAGGGCGTTTATAGTCGCGTGCTCTAGACCCGAAGCGGAGTGATCTACCCATGTCCAGGGTGAAGCGGAGGTAAGACTTCGTGGAGGCCCGAACCCACCAGCGTTGAAAAGCTGGGGGATGAGGTGTGGGTAGGGGTGAAAGGCCAATCAAACTCCGTGATAGCTGGTTCTCCCCGAAATGCATATAGGTGCAGCGTTGCGTGTTTCTTGCCGGAGGTAGAGCACTGATTGGTCTAGGGGGCCGACAAGCTTACCGAAATCAGTCAAACTCCGAATGCCGGTAAGTCTATAAGCGCAGCAGTGAGACTGCGGGGGATAAGCTTCGTAGTCGAGAGGGAAACAGCCCAGATCACCAGCTAAGGCCCCTAAGCGTGTACTCAGTGGAAAAGGATGTGGGATCGCGCAGACAACCAGGAGGTTGGCTTAGAAGCAGCCACCCTTGAAAGAGTGCGTAATAGCTCACTGGTCAAGTGGTTCCGCGCCGACAATGTAGCGGGGCTTAAGTACACCGCCGAAGCTGTGGCACTCACACAATAGCCCGGCCTGGGACTACGGTTCCTGGTCTAGGTGTGTGGGTGGGTAGGGGAGCGTCCTGCCGGCAGAGAAGCAGCCGTGTGAACGAGTTGTGGAGCCGGTGGGAGTGAGAATGCAGGCATGAGTAGCGAAAGCAGGGTGAGAAACCCTGCCGCCGGATGACTAAGGGTTCCAGGGGCAGGCTAATCCGCCCTGGGTAAGTCGGGACCTAAGGCGAGGCCGAAAGGCGTAGTCGATGGACAACGGGTTGATATTCCCGTACCCGCGAAGATACGACCATGATGAACCCTTCTTGTGCTAACCACCCAATCTTGTGTGACCGTGCCTTCGGGTGTGGCGCATTGAGTGCGGCTGGGACCCCGGTGGGTAGTAGTCAAGCGATGGGGTGACGCAGGAGGGTAGCTGATCCCGGTGACTGGTAGTGCCGGGCCAAGCATGTAGCCCGCGGCGTAGGCAAATCCGCGCCGCGTGAAGGGTGAGATGTGATGGGGAGCCTGCAAAAGGTGTAAGTCAGTGATCCCATGCTGCCGAGAAAAGCCTCTAGCGAGTATCGAGCGGCCCGTACCCTAAACCGACACAGGTGGTCAGGTAGAGAATACTAAGGCGATCGGGTGAACTGTGGTTAAGGAACTCGGCAAATTACCCCCGTAACTTCGGGAGAAGGGGGACCCTGGCTGGTGAAGGACTTCACGTCCGGAGCTGGCTGTGGTCGCAGTGACCAGGGGGAAGCGACTGTTTACTAAAAACACAGGTCCATGCGAAGAAGTAATTCGATGTATATGGACTGACGCCTGCCCGGTGCTGGAACGTTAAGGGGACCTGTTAACCCTCGGGTGAAGCGGAGAACTTAAGCGCCAGTAAACGGCGGTGGTAACTATAACCATCCTAAGGTAGCGAAATTCCTTGTCGGGTAAGTTCCGACCTGCACGAATGGCGTAACGACTTCCCCACTGTCTCAACCACAGGCCCGGCGAAATTGCAGTACGAGTAAAGATGCTCGTTACGCGCGGCAGGACGGAAAGACCCCGGGACCTTTACTATAGCTTGGTATTGGTGCTTGGAACAGTTTGTGTAGGATAGGTGGGAGCCTGTGAAATCATGACGCTAGTTGTGGTGGAGGCATTGTTGAAATACCACTCTGATTGTTCTGGGTTCCTAACTTCGGACCGTGATCCGGTCCAGGGACAGTGCCTGGTGGGTAGTTTAACTGGGGCGGTTGCCTCCTAAAAAGTAACGGAGGCGCCCAAAGGTTTCCTCAGCCTGGATGGCAATCAGGTGTTGAGTGCAAGTGCACAAGGAAGCTTAACTGTGAGACTGACGGGTCAAACAGATGCGAAAGCAGGGACTAGTGATCCGGCACCGGCAAGTGGAAGCGGTGTCGCTCAACGGATAAAAGGTACCCCGGGGATAACAGGCTGATCTTCCCCAAGAGTCCATATCGACGGGATGGTTTGGCACCTCGATGTCGGCTCGTCGCATCCTGGGGCTGGAGCAGGTCCCAAGGGTTGGGCTGTTCGCCCATTAAAGCGGCACGCGAGCTGGGTTTAGAACGTCGTGAGACAGTTCGGTCCCTATCCGCCGCGCGCGTAGGAAACTTGAGAAGGGCTGTCCCTAGTACGAGAGGACCGGGACGGACGAACCTCTGGTGTGCCAGTTGTCCTGCCAAGGGCACGGCTGGTTAGCTACGTTCGGAAGAGATAACCGCTGAAAGCATCTAAGCGGGAAACTCGCTTCAAGATAAGGTTTCCAACACCTTCTGGTGTGAAGGCCCCCAGCTAGACTACTGGGTTGATAGGCCAGAAATGTAAGCACAGTAATGTGTTCAGTTGACTGGTACTAACAGGCCGATCACTTAACACCACAAAAAGACGACGCGATTAGACGCGCACAAAGCACCCACTATACAAATCTGAAACAACACACCCACCACACAACCAA
>NZ_CBCRZX010000085.1:0-6689 GCF_965137155.1 Stackebrandtia soli | reverse complement strand
GGAGGTGCGGGGGGGGGCGGCATTCCGGGGCCGGGCCAACCGGTGGCGGGTCCCGGTTGGGCGGGCAGCATGGGATTCGACGGCGCGCCATGGCCGGGCGGCGTCGGCTCCGGTCCCGATGCGCCGGGTCCGACTGGTTGAGGTGGATACATCCCGTTATTCCCTTGTCTCGACTGGTGCCGTGTTGTGGCGTCTGACGTTTCGGGAGCTCGGCGTGGTGTCCGGGGCCTCGCGGCGAAACCGCCGCGACCGACGCGCGCGGGACTCGATCGCGGCGACGACGTGGGGGCCCGTTCGTCGGTCGATCGAGTCGACGGGCCGCGACGGAACAATCCCTAGTGTCCCGTGCCGCCGTACGAGCTCGAACAGATCTCGGCCCGGCGTTCCCCGTCCGGTCTCGATCTGACCGCGATGACAATAACCGGTCGCCACAACGGAACGACGCCCACCGACGTCCACACGGGACCGAGCGGCCTCGACGACGTGCCGTTCGGTGGCGCCTCCCGGACAATCCCCTTTGGAACTATCCGCGCCTCGTCCGGCACCGTCGACGGCTCGACGGGCCCGCTACCGTCGACGGAATCGGCGCGAATCGCAGCCGTTCTCACAACGCCACGAGGAGTCATGCCCGGACCCACCCCTGTCCCGCGCCATGCCCGAGTCTCCCGTCCGCGCGTCGCCGCCTCGCCCGTCATGCGACGCGGTGAACCCAGCGGAACACCCGGCCGCGCGTACTCCTCTGGCGTACAAGAACATCCGCCGAAACGCCGAGTAGTCCGGCGCTGGTCGGATCACCCGATGGCGCGACACAGCCCCGGCGCACCATCGGGGCACACCGCGTTCGCACCGGCGACGCTCGCCGGTCTCGTGAGCGGACCGACGGTGGGGGAGGTCGAACGTCCGACCTCCCCGCCGTCGGATCACGTTCGGGACCGCCGCGCGATCGACCGCGCCACCAACAAGGCCACACCGATGCAAAAGGACACCGCCGCGGTCGCCATTAGCGCCGCCAACGGGACACCGGTGACGGGAAGCTTCGGCGCGTCTGCGACCGGCATCGCCGGTGTGGACGGCGTAGGCGGTTCGGGGCTCGGCAACGGTGGCGGTTCGGATTCGCACCCCTCGTTGGAACCGACCTCGTAGGTGAGGACCACCCGACCCTCTCCGTCATTGGCGCCCGTCTCGAAAACGGCGTCGGCCGGGCCCATGCTCGATCCGCCGCCACCCGGACCACCGACCGAGATGTACCCGACTACGCCGGCACCTCCGCCACCGCCACCGACGACTCCCCCACCGCCACCACTGCCGCCCGCGTCATGCGGATCGCCCGTGACACCGCCGTCTCCGCCCTGGCCGGATGATCCCGCCGTCCCCGACTGGGCCGGGGGACCGTTCGGATCGATGCCGCCCGCGCCACCGGCTCCCCCGGTACCGCCGGGTTGGCCTGTCCGTCCATCGGTCGGCAGGACACCCGACACTCCGGCGGTGCCGACCTCTCCCCCGTCACCGCCGACAGAGGACGCCGACCGGAGGTCGAACCCGCCACCGCCGCCACCGCCACCGCCCGCGACGACGAGCGAAGCTCCCGCGAGGCTGATCCAGGTCGCTCCACCTCCACCGCCCGAGTACCAGGCGCCCCCGGTCCCTCCGCCGCCGTAGCCACCGGGAGCCGAGGACCCCGCCCCGCTTCCGGTGCCTCCGGGGCCACCCACCTCCACGTCCAGGACGTCTCCAGTGGAGACGGGGAGATGGCCGGTGACGAGCGCGCCGAGACCACCGGCTCCGCCCTCGTTCGCGCCCGGACCACCGGCCGCGCCGTACGCGTCGACGTGCACGCAGGTGACATCGTCGGGGATGACGAAGGTCTGTGGGCCACCGGTGAAGAACAGGGTCTCGCTGACCGGCGCCGAGAACGCGGCCTGAGGCGATGCGAGGCCCCCGACCGCGGCGGCGACGATCACGCACGCGCACTTGCGCATCACTGACATGTACGTGATGCTATGGATTCATCCCTGAGAGTGAGGTAAATCGAGCGAAGTGGCCGGTGGGGCGTCGGGGAGCGGCGGAGGCGGGGGCGTGAGCAGTCGGTGTTCGATCATCGCTCCAAGGCCGCCGTGCAGACTCGCGGCCATGCGATAGACCGCCTCCCCGTCGTTGCGCGACCGGCCCGCGTGGACTCGCATGAGCTCGGCGCAGACTCCGGCCGCCATGTGCGTCAGCCCCAGCGTGTTGGCGGCGTACGGGTCCACTTCGTCCTGGGCCGTCACGAGCTCGTTCATCGCCCGCGCGGTCATGACGACGGGAACGAGCGTGTGCGCGGCGAGCTCGGCCCACGACTGGGGAGTCTTGGCGATGAAGGCCATGACGTCGTCGATGTCGGACTGATCGACGCGATGCTTGATGATCTGCGCCAGCCACTGCTGCAACTGGCCGAGCAGCGGGATCAGGTCCGCGTCGGTGAGCGGTTCGTCGGCGGCGAGTTCGACACGGAGCGCGCGTAGCGCGGCGGCGGCGTCCTCGGCGGTGATGCCGGACGCGGCGCACTCGACGCACCGTTGTGGATCATCCGCGTCGTGCGCGTGCTCCTCGTCGGCCATGCCCACCCCTCGAACGATCCATCATCGACACGAACGAGCGCAGTATCGCACGATCGACGGCGATGACGGCGGGATCCGGCCTTAATGCCCTGGACCGGGTTCGCGGCCCCAGCCGCGCATGGCGATAACCGGACCGCCTCGAAAGATGGCCCGGCTGTGATCAGGACGAGAGATCACTTCTCGTCGTCGGTGATCGGAATCGCGGGGATCTGGAGCGCGATCGCCTCCAGCTGATCCAGGTCGAACTGGATCTCCTGGCAGGTGCCGCCGTATTCGTCGTCCTCATCCTCGTTGCCACAGAAGCTCGACACGACGACCGCCGTGCCGTCCGTGCGGTAGATGACGACGGTGTTGGTGTAGGAGCCCGGGGGTTCGTTCTCGTAGTGCTCCACGCTCGACGCGCGGATCATCCGGTCTCCCTGTGGGGTCGTCAGATCCTCGCATTCGGTGGTGGTGATGTACACCTTGATGACGTCCGTGTTGCCCTGGTGGATATCGGTTTCGCCCGACCAGCAGGACACGAGCGGACCGTTCGTGCCCGGTATCCCGACGTCGTACGGATCGTCGCCGGGCTCCTTGCTCCATTCGCCCGGCTCGTACAGGTCGATCCCGACGGACCCGACCGGCGTGCCGTCGGCGGTCTTGAGGAACGCGCTACCGGAGTGCGGAATCTCGACCCACGCGTCGGGATCGCTCGAGTGGAACTCGCCCCACTCCTTGAGTTCGAACGGACCGGCGTCGCTGTCGCCGTTGAACTGGAGGTCGGGGCCCTGTTCCTGGAACAGCCCGAGGACCAGTGCGCTGTACTCCTCCCACGTCTCGGGCGGGGTCGGGTAGCCGTTCTCCTCCACTTCGGGACCGGCCGAGTTCGTCCCGTCCGGGCCGGCCGGTGTCGACAACAGACCTGGCAGCATCAGCGCGGCCACGCCGACGACGGCCAGGCTCGCCGCGCCGCCGCCGAAGATGCTCAGCCGACGGCGAGTCTGCTTGCGGCGACCGGCCACCAGAATTTCCTCAGTGGAAGTCGACAACGGCGGTTCGATGTCGCTCATCGTCTCCTCGAATACGTCCTTCATCTCGCTGGTCACGGGGTGATTCCCTCCAAACTCTCGTGCAATGGGTTCGGCAGCAGTTCGCGGAGCGATTTGAGTCCGCGCGAGGTCTGGCTCTTCACCGTGGCGGCGGAGCAGCCCATGATCTCGGCGGTCTGTTCGACCGAGTGATCGGCCCAGAACCGCAGGACGAGCGTCGCGCGCCTGCGGGTGGGCAGCTTCGCGAGCGCGTCCAGGACGACGATGCGCCGGTCGGACGCGTCCGAGTCCAACGGCGCGAACGTTTCCGGAAGCTCCTCTTTCAACTGTTCGCGTTGGAACCAGGCGCGACGGTGGACGTCGTTCAACGCGTTGACGACCATCCGTTGCGCGTACGCCACCGGGGACCGGCGATTCGCGCGGTTCCAGTCGACGTACAGCTTCACGAAGACGGTCTGCACGGCGTCCTCGGCCCGGTGCCAGTCACCGCAGACCAGATACCCGAAGCGTCGCAACGGAACGAGGTTCGCGGTCACGAACTCGCTGTACTCGGCTTCCTGACTTCTTCGCATTGTCCTATCGGCCTCCTCGTGTGTGCTGTCCGTCTAGTAGACGTCCCAGCCATCACGATCGGAATGCCTCGGCCACGAAAGCGATCGAGCCGCTTCCCCAGGGGCTGTCCCGGCACCCGGCGATACGGCGGCGGGTTGAGAGCCCCGTCGGTGGCGCGGAGACACGCGGCCGCCAAGGCCATGGTGACACCCGCGTCGGGGCGATTCACCGTCCGACCCCGCCTCGCTCGACCGGCGACGAGACCGGCGCTATCGCCAGTTCCAGCAGACCATGTAGGACAGTTCGGGAAAGTAGTTCGATTCCCACCAGGTCGAGCCGTGGTTCCCGCAGAAGCCCGAGTCCGAGACGTCACTGGTCCGGCCCGTGACGACGACGTTCGAATCGGCACAGTCGGCGAAGGAGAAGTGCCTGTTGTTCCCGCTTCCCGTCATCGCCATGCAGGTGTTCTGGGGCGCGTGCCCGGCGTCGTCCGGATAGCGCATCGACAGGCACAACACGACGTCGAGACCGTCCTTCTCGTTCACCGGCAGGTACACGGACCAGTCCAACAGGTGCGAATCGCGACAGGCATCCATATCGGACTCATCCTCGATGCGGTCGAGTACCTCGAACACGCCCGTCTCGCAGTCCGCCTCCTCCCACGGACCCTCGTCCTCCCACCTGAAGACACAATCGCCTTCCTGCGCGCGATAGGCGCTACTGCTGTGCTGATAGCTCAGGCACACCGCCATGTCCGACAGCTCCTGCGACACCGCCCAATCCACGTCCGAGTCGTCGTAGCAGTCGCTCACGGAGTCGGCGTCGTCGAGCACGTCGACGACCTCGAAGACCCCGTCGTCGCAATCGGTGAACTCGAGCGTGATGGTGTCGCCGGAACCGCCGTCGTACACGCAGTCGCCGATCGTGGCGTCGGGAAAGACCTCGGGATCCGCCGCCTCCGTGGTCGGCTCGTCGTCGTCCCCCCAGTCCGGTCCGGCGGACGTCGTGGTGATCGTCGTATCGCTGGGTGTGTCCGCGTCGGCGTCCGGATCGTTCTCCGCGAAGATCGCGATCAACGCGACGATGCCGAGCACGACCGTGATGGCCGCCCCGACGACGCGGTCCTGAGACCACGCGCCGGAGTTCTTCGGTCCGGGCGGCGGCACCGGCGGCTTCAGGGGGGAGTTCGGGGGCGCGTTCGGTGGGGACTTCGGAGGCGAGTGCGGTGGCGAATGTGGTGGGGAGTGCGGCGGGGCGTGTGGAGGCGCGTTCGGGGGCGTGTTCCTGCCCTGGTCTCCGCCGAGGTTGACGGTCGGCCCGTTCGGCCAGCGCTTGGTGCCGCCGTCACTCGCCGCGCCGCTCCACGTCTGCGCCTGTTCGACGAGCTTCGCGACGGCGGATCGCTGATCCGCGATCATTCCATACACAGTGGATGGCCACGGCCGATCGGTCGACGCCATCGGCCCGATGAGGGCGAGCAGCTCCGTCGGACTGGGGCGATCGCCTGGCGCCTTCCGAAGACACGCCTCGATGATCGGTCGAAGCCGGGGCGGCAACTTCATCAGATCGGGATCGGCGTAGGCGACCTTGAACATCGACCGCGGGATGCTGGGATCGTCGAACGGCGACGCGCCGGTCGCCGCTGCGTACAGGACCGACCCCATCGAGAAGACGTCGCTCGCGGACGTCAGCTCGCCGCCTTCCGCCTGCTCCGGTGACATGAAGGCCGGCTGACCGATCACCGTACCGGTCCTCGTCAGATTGACCGATATCGTCCCCTCGAACGCTCGCGCGATACCGAAGTCGATGACCTTCGGGACCGTGCCGGACAGCATCACGTTGGACGGGCTGAAGTCCCGGTGAATGATATTGATGTCGTGAATGGACATGAGTGCCCCGGCCAGACCGGTGGCCAACCAGCGCACCGCGTCCTCGGGCAGCGGGCCGTTCCTCAGAACCGACTGTTGGAGAGTCGGCCCGTACACGAACCGGGACGCCAACCACGGAACCGCGGCCTCGACGTCGGCGTCCATGACGGGGACCGCGTACGTACCACTGACCTTCCTGGACGCCGCGACCTCCAATCGAAAGCGCGCCCGGAACTCGTCGTTGTCGATGAACTCCGCGAGGATCTGCTTGACCGCGAACAGTTGCCCGCTCGGGCCGGACGCCAGCAGGACCCGGCCCATGCCTCCCCGGCCGAGCTCCGCCAACAGCCGATACGGCCCGATCGCCTCCGGTTCGGTCAGGTCCAACGGCTTCATGTGCGTTCCTTCCCCGGGCGTTCCCACTGGCCACCACGGCACGATCAAAAGTACGCGATCGGGCCCCGGGGGAACCGTTTACACACAACAGATCTAACCGGGATACCGTCCCCTGTCAACACTGAAGCCACCGGTCACGGGTCACGGGCCACTGTGGCTTGGTTGGGCAANCATCCCGCTTGGTTGGGCAAATTGCGAAAACACGCCTNATTNGAANATTTGCCCAACCAAGCGGGACGTTTAAC
>NZ_CBCRZX010000084.1:0-7067 GCF_965137155.1 Stackebrandtia soli | reverse complement strand
TACTGCCCCCGACAGGGAGTGGGAGAGTAGGACACCGCCGCACACTAACGCACAGGAGGCGGAGCCCACACGGGCCCCGCCTCCTGCACATTCGTGTGCTAATGACCCATGAAGGCGAATCGTATTTAGCCCATTCTCATCGAGAATGGGCTATTCGCATTTTTGGCGCATTTCTTTGGCTATTCGAGTGGGTTATTTCGGCGCGCGCACGCGCGTTCTCTTTGTATGTCCATCTTAGATTTTCCACATCCGTGGGGTTGTCCACAGGGAATCAGTTTCGCGTTTGACGCTCAAACGTGAGCGCCGGCTAGGCTCGAAGCCAATTGGGGAGGAGGTTGGAGGCCCCCGGGGGGCGGGGTGCGATGGTGTTGGTCGCACGCTTGGCCCTGGACGGGGTGACTCGGCCGATAGGGCATGATCGTCGGCATGCCGAACTTGCGACACGACGAAGCGAAGACAAGGGCCGATCTGCTGAGTGTGGACGGTTATGACGTCGCGCTGGACCTGACGCAAGGACCCGAGTTTTTCGGATCGGACGCCACCATTCGGTTTCGGGCCACCGAAGGCGGCTCGACCTTCGTCGAGGTTGTCCCCGAGACACTGCTCGAGGTGACCCTCAATGGGACGAGCCTCCCCGTCGACGCCCTAGTCGATGGTCGTTACCCGTTGTCGAATCTGGCCGCCGACAACGAGTTGAGGATCCGAGCCCAGATGCGGTACTCCCGTTCGGGCGAGGGCCTGCACCGGTTCGTCGACCCCGAGGACGACCGGACGTACACGTACATGATGGGCTTCCTCAACATGGCGAGCCGCGTCTTCGCGTGCTTCGAGCAACCAGACCTGAAGGCGCCGTACCGGTTGAGTGTCACCGCACCCGACGATTGGATCGTCGCCGCCAACGAAGCGGGCGACCGCGACGACGACGGCACCTGGCGGTTCATGGAGACGAAACCGCTCGCGACGTACTTCGTCTGCCTCATAGCCGGCGCCTACCACGCGATCCACCGCGAACACGACGGCGTGACCTTCGGCCTATACGCGCGCCAGACATACCGAACCGCGCTGGAGACGGACGCCGACGAGTTGTTCGACGTCACCTTCGGCTGCTGGGACCGGTTCCACGAGCTCTACGGCGTGGCCTACCCCTTCGGGTCGACCTACGACCAGTGCTTCGTCCCCGAATTCAACGCCGGAGCGATGGAGAACCCCGGCTGCGTCACCTTCCGGGACGAGGCGTTCATGTTCAGATCCGCCGTCACCCGGGCCCGTCGCGCCGCTCGAGCCACGACGATGGCCCACGAGATGGCCCACATGTGGTTCGGCGACCTCGTCACCATGCGCTGGTGGAACGACCTGTGGCTCAACGAATCCTTCGCCCAGTACATGGGGATGCGCGGAGCCGCTGAAGGAACGCGGTACCGCGAGGTCGCCGCCGCGACCGCGTCGAGCACCCTCACCGGCATCGCCGCCGACGAGCGCCCGTCCACGCACCCCGTGGCCGGTGTCGTCGACGAGAGCGACGGCGCCCTGGCGAACTTCGACGGGATCTCGTACTCCAAAGGCGGCGCGATCCTGCACCAGCTCACGGTGTCGCTCGGCGACGACGTGTTCTTCGCCGGCCTCCGCCTGTACTTCGAACGCCACCGGTTCGGCAACGCGGCACTGTCCGACTTGATCGCGTGCCTCTCCGAGGCCAGCGGACGCGACCTGAGCGCCTGGGCGAGCGCCTGGCTCGAGACGACCGGCCCCAACACCCTCAGAATCGCGTTCGACGAGGACGGCGGGGTGTTCACCGCGGCCACCGTCGAACAGACCGCGCACCCGGACCACCCGACGCTGCGCCCGCATCGCCTGACGATCGGCCTGTACGACAAGGTCGGCGACGAGGTGCGCCGGACGTACGCCGTGTCCGTCGACGTCGATGGAGCGTCGACTTCGGTGCCGGAACTGGTCGGGCGACCCGTACCCGACTTGGTCCTCGTCAACGACGGAAACGCGACCTTCGCGAAGACTCGCCTCGACGAGCGCAGTCTGGACTCGGTAGCGGAGCTGCTGCCCGGTATCGAGGACCCGTTGACGCGGGCGATCCTGTGGTGCGTCCTGCTCGACATGGTGCGCGACGGGGAGCTCGCGCCGATGCGGTACCTCGACATTCTCACCGAGGCGTTGTCGACGGAGAACCAGATCGCGCTGGTCGAGGGCCAGCTGCGGTTCGCCGGTGAGGCCGTCGACCATTACCTTCCCGCCGAGCGGCGCGACGAAGGGGCGGCGGCCCTGCGCGCCATCGCGTCCGCCGTGGCCCGTGAGGCCGCCGCCGGAGACGGTGCGCGCCTGGCCGGCCTGCGCACGGAGATCGAGTACGCGTCCGTCGGCGACCTCGAATGGCTCTGGAGCCTGTACCGGTCGGAGACGAGCGAGACCGGGGTGGCCGTCGACGATGAGCTGCGGTGGCTGACGTTGCGGCGGCTCTGCGTGCACGGTGCGGCGACGGAGGAGGACATCGCCGGGCGTCTCGCCGTCGACCCGAGTTCGGAAGGGCACAAGCACGCGGCGACCTGCCGTGCCGCGTTGCCCGACCCTTCGGCGAAGGCCGCCGCGTGGGACACGGTCATGCGGGACCGGGAACTGTCGAACCATGTGCTGCGGGCGACCGCGGACGGTTTCTGGTGGCCCGAGCAGGCGGAGCTGACGGCGTCGTATGTCGCGCGGTTCTTCGCGGAGGTGTCCTCCGGCATCGGGACGCGCATGCCGTGGGAGATCCGGCAGCTCGGTACCGCGATGTTCCCTCAGTACGCCGTCGACGTCGAGACGTCGCGGGCCGCGCACGCCCTTCTCACCGACGTGGGTATCGAGCCGTCGCTGCGTCGCGTGATCGTCGACTGCGCGGACGACTTGGACCGTGCCGTGCGGGTTCGGGGCGCCGGGACGTGACCGCCGATAGGATCGACGCGTGTCCGTGGTGAGGGGCTCGGCACCGACGGTCGTCGACCGCCGGATCGGCGTGATGGGTGGCACCTTCGACCCGATTCATCTGGGGCATCTCGCCGCGGCCGACGAGGCCGCGGCCAGGCTCGAACTCGACGAGGTCGTGTTCGTTCCGACGGGTCAGCCGTGGCAGAAGACGAGTCGGCACGTGACGGCCGCCGAGCACCGCTACGCCATGACCTTGCTCGCGACCGCCGACCATCCGCTGTTCCGCGTGAGTCGGGTCGAGATCGACCGGCCCGGTCGGACGTACACCGTTGACACGCTGCGGCAGCTCCAGTCGGAATACGGGACGACGACGGGTCTGTTCTTCATCACCGGCGCCGACGCCATCGCGAACCTGCGGAGCTGGAAGGCGGTCGACGAGGTGGTGGAGTTGACGTCGTTCGTCGCGTTGAACCGGCCCGGCTATCGGGTGGCCCCGGAGCAGTTGCCGGACGGCGTTCGCGTCCACTCGATCGACATGCCCGCCTTGGACATCTCCTCGACCGAGATCCGTCGTAGGGTCGCGGCGAGAGCCGCTTATCGGTTCCTCGTGCCGGGGCTCGTCGCCGCCTATATCGACCGGTACGGCCTGTACCGGTCGGCCGATTCGCCGGACGTGGCGTAACCGGCGCAAAAGCCGCGTGGCGTCGCGGGCGCTTCGTGAGAAACTTGACCAGAACAATCCCCAACGTAAGGAACCCAGTGGTAGCGACAGACATCGCGAAGACCGTTGCATTGACGGCGGCTCAGGCCGCGGCGGACAAGAAGGCGCGAGACATCGTGCTGTTGGACGTGAGCGAGCCCGTGGTGATCACCGACATTTTCATGGTCGCGTCGGCGCCCAACGAGCGGCAGGTGATGGCGATCGTCGACGCTATCGAAGATCGGCTGCGCACCGTCCACAACGAGAAGCCGATTCGCCGTGAAGGCGAGAAGAGCGGACGCTGGGTGCTGCTCGACTACGGCGACGTGACGATCCACGTCCAGCACACGGAGGAGCGCGAGTACTACGCGTTGGACAGTCTGTGGAAGGACTGCCCGTCGATCGAGTTCGTTGACGCGACCCCGGGCGCGCCGGTCGCCGGTGAGGCGGCGGAGGGCGGCGAGTGAGCCGGATCATCGTTCTGCGTCACGGCCGCACGGAGTGGAACGACCTCGGGAAGTTCCAGGGCGCGGTCGATGTCGCGTTGGACGACGTGGGTCGGAGTCAGGCCGAGGCGGCGGCGGTGGTGTTGGCGCAGTTGCCGATCACCGTCGTCGTCTCGAGTGACCTGTCGCGGGCGTTGGAGACGGCGACGGTCGTCGCGAATCGTCTCGGTGTCGGGGTTCGGATCGATGAGCGTCTTCGTGAACGTGCCTACGGCCCGTGGGAGGGTTTGACACGCGCCGAGATCGAGGCCAAGTATCCGGACGAGTTCGTGGCGTGGCAGCGTCGCGAGCCGGTGGAGTTGCCGGGTATCGAGGACCGTGACGTGGTGGCCGAGCGGGGAGGGCGTGCGTTGGCGGAGGTCGCCGACGCGGTGCGGCCCGGTGAGGTGGCGCTGGTGTCGAGTCACGGGGCGACGTCTCGGCAGGCGTTGGGTTGGTTTCTCGGTTGGACGCCGGAGCAGACCGACACGGTGTTCGGGCTGAGCAACTGTCACTGGGCGGATCTGCGGTCGACGCCTTCGGGGTGGCGGCTCCACGGGTACAACTTGTCGGCGATGTGAGAGTCTGGGGAACCATCCCCCTCGACAGGACGTCACATAACCATGATGATCAATACGAAGCGGTTGTTCGGGCTGGTCGCCGGTGTGGCGCTGGTCGCGGGTCTGGCCGCCTGTAACGACGACCCGAAGTCGGACGACCCCACGGTGAGTGAGTCGTCCCCGGTCGAGGAGACCGAGGATGTGCCGACGCTCGACCCGTCCGAGGGTATCGAGGACGAGGAGAAGGAGACCGCCATGACGTTGACCGGGAAGATCGAATCCGGTGTCGAGTCGGGCTGTGTGCTGTTGGAGCAAGACGGGACCCTCTACAACCTGGTGGGTGGTGACCGCCAGGTGTTGACGGCGGGGGCGTCCGTCGAGGTCACCGGCACGGTCAACAAGGGTTTGATGACGACGTGTCAGCAGGGCACGCCGTTCCAGGTGGATTCCGTGAAGGCCGCCTGACGAGTAGTCGTTGACGCCCGTGGCCCCCGTTGGTGGGGGTCGCGGGCGTTTCCGTGCACCCACTGACTGTCTATAGTAGAAGAATCTGGTCCCAGTGGGTGCGCGGTGCGGGACCGGTGGCGTAGCGGTGGAGGACGAGCGCGGTTCCGGCCGCGCCTTCGAGGAAGCCGGGGTGGTCGAACGGGCCGGTGTCGCCGTGGCAGCGGTAGCCGAACGCGGTGTCGGGGTCGTACGCGTCGACGATCGTCGTGATGGCGGCGTCGATCGTGTCGGCGTGGCGTTCGGGGTCGAGACGCCAGAGGACGTGGGCGAGCCCGGCGTGTCCGTGGCAGATGCCGTTGTCGAGGGGGCCGGTGGGGGCGCGGAGCGCGGCGTCGACGGCCTTCGTGGCGGTGTCGACCCAGTCGGGGCGTCGTCGCCATCGTCCGGCGCCGTCGAGGGCGGTGGCGATGCCGGGTGTGCCGTAGCACCAGCTGGGGGCGGGTCGTTCGGCGGTGGTGTCGGAGTCGGTGACGTACATCGGCCACCAGGTGCCGTGTTCGTCGGTGCGGTGGTGGTCGAGGAGCCAGGTCGCGAGGAGGTCGGCGGCGGCCTCGGTGCGGGTGTTGGTGATGCCGGCTTCGGCGGCGCGGGTGAGTGCGGCGAGGATTCCGGCGGCGCCGTGGGAGAGGCCGAGGTTTCCGTGTCCGCCGGGGGGTGGCGTGGTGTGCGGGTTGGGGCCGTGGTGGACCCACCAGCCGGGGTCGGGTGTGTCGCGGAGGCAGAGCGTGGCGAGTGCGTCGGTGGTGTCGGTCGCGGTGTTGTGGTGGTCGGGGTGGGGGGTGAGGACGGTGACGAGTCCGGCGAGGCCGGTGACGAGGTCGTAGTCGGTGAATTCGAGGTCGTTCGGTGGTGGTTGCGCGGCGCGGGTGGCGGCGCGGCGGGCGACGGCGGTGGCCGCGGTGGCGGTGGCGGTGGTGTACGCGTTGGTGGCGCGGCGGGCGGCGGTGAGCGCGGTGGTGAGGGCGCCTCGTCCGGTGTAGGCGCCGTCGGCGGTGTCGTTGGCGGCGGCTCCGGCGGCGGTGAGGTGGCGATGCAGGACGGGTGCCCATTGTGGTTGGTGGGCGGTGAGTTCGGCGTGGAGTAGGGCGATGCCGGCGTATCCGGCGGAGAGGGAGAGGTCTCGCCAGATCGCGGGGTCGGTGTGGTCGCGGACGTGTCGGGGGTCGGCGAGGCGGTCGGCGATGTCGAGGCTGACGCGGAGTGCTTCGTCGCGGAGGGGGGTCGGTGTCATGGTGTCCGTCGTGGGTGGCGTTGGCGGGCGGTGTGGCTGTGGACGATGTCGCGGAGTAGGGCGAGGGAGCGTTGTTCGGCTTCTCGGTCGGGGCCGTGCATGCGGTTGGCGTGCATGTGGAGGAGGTCGGCGGCGATGGTCGCCGGTGGTGGCGCGTTCGGGGTGGTGGCGAGCGCGGTGGCGTAGGCGCGGGCGGCGTCGCCTCGGCCGTGCCATGTGGGTGCCAGGCCGGGAGTGAGTTCGTCGAGGACGTGGGGTCGGGTGTGGGTCGGGTCGATGGGGTGGAGGGCGGCTTTGCGGTCGGCTCGGGAGAGGGTGTGTCTGCTTGTCGCGGGGATCGTGTCGAGCAGCCATTCGGGCCATTGTGGCCAGTTGAGGTGGTGGAGGAGGTGGAGGTGGTTCCAGGCGGTGAGGACGTCGCGGGTGACGGCGAGGCGTCGGGGGAGTTGCTGGGAGAGTTGGTGGAGGACGGTGCGGGAGTCGGCGTGGAAGAGGCGTTCGGCGGCGCGGAGTGTGTCGCCGGTTCCGTAGCGGAGGGTTTCGGGCCGGTAGGTGGCGATGTCCATGTCGGACATGAGGTCGGGGTGTCGGGTGTACCAGTCGCGGACGGCGGGGAGGACGGTGCGGTGGAGGCGGTGCGGGTCTCCGTGGAGTCGGAGGCGAAGGTGTGG
>NZ_CBCRZX010000083.1:0-7075 GCF_965137155.1 Stackebrandtia soli | reverse complement strand
CCCCGCCCCNTNNGTCCACTCCGCTTGGTTGGGCAAAAGTTCCGCTTGGTTGGGCAAATTGCGAAAACACGCCTGTTTCGAACATTTGCCCAACCAAGCCAGCCTTTTGCCCAACCAAGCGGGAATCACGTGAGACCACGAGGGAAGGAGCCTTTGGACAGTGAGAGTCGGGGCTCCGATAAGGAGGACGGCGGCGGTACAAGAGGACGGCGGCGGTACAAGAGGACGACGGGAGCGGGTCAGGTGTCGCGGCGGCGGATGACCGCGTACGCCGTCGCGAGTCCGACCAGCGCGTAGGCCACCAGAATGGCCCCCGCCGCCGTCTGCGACAGGGCCAGACCCGGGTCGACACCGTCGAAATCGACCGCGAACGGAAGGCCGCCGTGGAGCTGCGTCGTCAGGTCCTCCGGTAGGAACATGCCGACCCGCGCATTCCACGGCTCCGGCAGGGCCGTAACGAAACGAGGGACGACGGCCAGCACCACGAGCGTGACGGTGATCGCCACCGCCGTCGACCGGGCCAGCACCGCCACCGCCACACCGGCCAACGGGACGGTCACGATCGGCAGCACCCACAACAGCGCCATCGGCAACTCGTCGAGGACCGGCCCCTCGAAACCAGGGATCGGCCGATCCCCGACCAGGGCGAAACTGCCCCACACCACCACCAGCTGTCCGATCACGCCCACGGCCAGCGCGAAACCGGTGACGACGAGCGCCTTCGCGGCGAGGACGCGGCCTCGGCTCGGAGTCGCCGCCAAGGTCTGCCCGAACGTGCCGTACGTGTGCTCATTGGTGAACGTCAGGATCGCGAAAACGACGAGACAGATCTGGAAGCCGAAGGGGGCGATCTCGTCGCCGCGGGACAGACCGAAGCCGGACCGACTGGACGCGTCGAGACCGTCGTACAGGATCACCCCGTACAACTCGATGCCGAGGACGGCGAGGAGCCAGCCGAACGCGACGGCGACCACGACCCCGGTGGAGCGAACCGACACGGCCTTACGGAACTCCGACAACACAACAGGAAGCATCTAAATATCTCTCTTCAGAACGATGGAGACGCCGACCACGAGCGGCACGACGGCGTAACCGCACAGGATCAGACCAGCGAGAACAGGGGGCAACGCCGCGACCACATCGGAACGGTCCGCGAGCCGTCCGGCCAACGCGAACGGCGTCAACGCCGACAGACGATCGCCCCACGGCGGCGGGACGAGCAACGCGCCCATCGGAAGCAGCGCGATCAGCGCCGTGGCCGTCACTACGGGAACCGCGACCGACCGCGCGCTCAAAGCGATCCCCACGGCCAGGACGGCGGTCGCGGCCACGGCCGCGGAATGCCACAGGACCTGCGAGGCGACGTCGACTCCGGTCACGCCCGGCACCGTTCGGCCGTCGGCGATCCGCGCGCTGCCGATGACGGTGATCGCACCGACCACCGCGCCCACCGACGCCGAAAGCCCACCTGCCCAGATCGCGACGGACACGGACCAACGCCACCGACACGGCGACGCGACCATAGTGGATGAAATGGTCCGATGAACGTACTCACCCGCGGTCAGCGTCGCCCCGAAGACCACCGCGCACAGCTGAGTCAGCGGCATGACCAACTGATCCATCGCCGAGAGCGGACGACTCGTCCGCGCGCCCGCCGCCAACTCGTCCGCGCTCGCGATCGCGCCCGCGAACACCCACAACGCGATCAGGGCCGCCGCGAGCGGCACGAGAAGGAGCAGCGACGACGATCGCAGCGACCCGACCTTCACCCACCCCGCCCGCAGCACGGCGATCACGCGCCGACCTCGGCATCCGCGACCAAGCGCAGATAAGCGTCCTCAAGAGACACATGGTGGTGCCGGATCTCGTGTACCCGTACCCCCGCGTCCGTCGCGATGGACGCGATCGCGTCGACGTCGGCACCGGTGACCCGCAGGTCGTCATCCCCGTCGACGACGACACAACCGTGGCGCCGCAACACGACCGAGAGTTCCCGCCGCTGCGGCGTCCGTACGACGACGCCCTCCGAGTACCGGCCCGCCACGGCCGTCACCGTCGTGTCGGCGAGCAACCTCCCGCGCGCGACCACGATCAGGCGGTCCGCCGTCTGCTCCATCTCGGACATCAGATGGCTGGACACCAGGACCGTCCGACCCTGCGCCGCCAGATCGCGGACGAACAGCCGAAACCAACGCACGCCCTCCGGGTCGAGACCGTTGATCGGCTCGTCCAGCACCAGGATCGACGGATCGCCGAGCAGCGCCACCGCCAGCCCGAGCCGCTGCCTCATGCCCAGCGAGAACGTCCCCACCCGCCGATGAGCGACATCGGCGAGGCCGACCAGTTCCAGCACCTCGGAGACCCGCGCGGCGCCGATGCGGTTGGAGAGCGCGATCGCGCGGACATGGTCGCGAGCCCGACGCGCCGGATGCGCCGCACCGCCGTCGAGCAGCGCCCCGACAGTCAGCAGTGGATATTTGAGCCGCCGATAGGACGTGCCCGCGACCGTCACCCGGCCCGAGCTCGGCGCCACCAGACCAACGGCGCAACGCATCGTCGTCGACTTTCCCGCCCCGTTCGGTCCGAGGAAGCCCGTCACGGAGCCCGGCTCGATCCGCGCCCACAAGCCGTCGACCGCCGACACCGATCCATACCTTTTAGACAATTCATGTATCTCGATCACCCCGCCACACTTCCGGCTGCACGCGCGGACCGCCTCGGAGCGCGGACCGAACTCTCACCACGCACGGCGCCGCGCCTCAGACCCCGGTATGACGACCACGGTCGGAGGCGAAAGCCGAGACCGAGCGCTAGCGTGGTCGCGTGCACGACACCACCAGCCACCCACGCGCGCGCACGACCGAACGAGGCGAAAGCCCGTCGGACGAACCGGTGCGGGTCGCGAGCCCCCGCCGACTCGCCTGGCTCGACGCGCTCGCCGCCGCGGGATACCTCGTCGTCGTCAGCGGTTTCGTCGTTTCCGCCTACGAATTCGCTCCCGCGCAGCCGATCGAGCTGTGGCTCCGGCTCGCGCTCGTCGCCGCGACCGGAGCCCCATTGGCGTTGCGACGCCGTTGGCCCGTCCCGGTGTGGGTGGCCGTCACCGCGGTCACGGCGGTCACGGTCTTGCTGCCCGCCCCGCACGACGGCTTCGCGGCGTCCGCGTTCGCGCTGTACACGGTGGCGGCACGGCCCGCTCGGCCGACGCGGTCCACGGCGCTTCCCGCGACCGTCGCCGTCGTCGGCGCGCTGTGCCTCGCGGTGTCCGGACCCTACGGGCAGTCTCCCGACGCCGCCGCCAACCTGGTCGTCGGCGTCGTCCTGTCGGCCGGGGCTTGGGCGCTGGGGGTCGCCGTGGCGGATCGCCGGGTGATGGCCGCACGTTCCGCCGCGCAACTCGCGCAACGGGAGGTCGCGGAGGAGCGACTGCGCATCGCCCGCGAACTGCACGACGTCGTCGCCCACAACATGAGCCTCATCGCGGTGAAGGCGGCCGTGGCGAACCACGTGGCGGACAAAAGGCCCGAGGAGTCGGCGACGGCGCTACGAGTCATCGAGACGACCGCGCGCGACACCTTGACGCAGCTTCGCCAGATCATCGGAACCTGGCGCGGCGACTCGTCGAACCCGTTGCCGGGCGTGGCGCAGCTCGGTGAGCTGCGGCGGCAGGCCGCCGGGGCGGGGCTGATCGTGGACCTGTCCGTGGACGACTCGCGACCGTTGCCGTCCGGGATCGGCCTCGCGGTCTATCGGATCGTTCAGGAATCACTGACCAATGTGGTCAAGCACGCGCCGGGATCCGAGTGCCGCGTCGACGTGAGTGACGACGGGGCCCGGGTGCGGGTCGAGGTATCGAACACGGGGCGACCCCGGCGGCGTGGCGACTACGACGAAGGGCACGGCTTGATCGGCATGTCCGAGCGTGTCGCCACGTACGGCGGGTCGCTCGAGGCCGGTCCGACCGCGTCGGGTTTCAGTGTCATCGCGACGATCCCGCACCGAGGGCTCGCGGAGGAACCGTCGTGACGATTCGCGTGATCATCGCCGACGACCAGGCCCTGCTGCGGTCGAGCCTGGCGGTGCTCGTGGACACCGAGGACGACATGACGGTCGTCGCCGAGACGGCCGACGGTGCCGCGACCGTCGACAGTGTGCGACGGCTGCGGCCACACGTGGTCCTGATGGACATCCGGATGCCCGTCATGGACGGCATCGAGGCGACGCGGCGCATCGCGACGGCCGCGCCGACGAGTCGCGTCCTCATACTGACCACATTCGACACCGATGATCACGTGTACGCCAGCCTCCGGGCGGGCGCTAGCGGTTTCCTGCTCAAGGACTCGACGCCGCGAGATCTGTTGCGTGCCATTCGCGTCGTCGCCGCGGGCGAGTCGCTGCTCGCCCCGTCGGTGACTCGCCGACTGATCGGCCGGGTGACCGAGCGGCGCGGCCCGGCGACCCGGACGTTGCCGGGTGTCACGCAGCGGGAACGAGAAGTGCTCGAACTCGTCGGACAGGGACTGTCGAATCTCGACATATCGACGCGACTGCATGTCAGTATGGCGACCGTCAAGACGCACATCGGGCACCTGCTGCGAAAGCTGGAGGCGCGTGACCGCGCGCAGCTCGTGATCTGGGCGTACGAGTCCGGGCTCGTCGAGGTGGGCGGCGACCGTCGCTCGTCGGACGCGTTCTCTGCCTAGGCGAATCTCCGGCGAACGACGGGCTTCCACTCGGCTCCTCCGCGGTCGGCGCCACCCGGGGCCACCTCCGGAGGCGATCGACGGGCATTGCCGCGCAACGGAAGACGGCCAAACTGAAGCGGTTCTCAGCCGACTTAAGGTGGGCTTCAGCCTCGGCCGGTAGCGTTGACCTTGGGGAGGAGGCCGGAGGCCCCTGAGCCGGGTGGCCGATGGGGTCGAGTCATCGACGGACGGTGAGGCGAACCCGTTCGCCACGCCCGCGATTCGCACGGCGAGGGGATTCCGCGACGGAATCCCCTTCAAAGGACGGATAATGCGTCAGGTCGCCTTGCGGCTGCGGTAGAGCAGCCAGAAGAAGTACGGCGCACCGATGATCGCGGTCAGCAGACCTGCGGGCAGTTGATCCGGGGAGATCACGGTGCGGCCCAACAGATCGGCGCACACGACGAGTATGCCGCCGAGCAGCGCGGCCACCGGAAGAACGCGACCGTGGCGCCGCCCCATGATCATCCGGGCGGCGTGCGGCGCGACGAGCCCGACGAACCCGAGCACGCCGATCCCGGCGACCGCGACGGCGGTCAACCCGACCGAGCAGGCCAGCAGACCCAAACGGGCGATCGGCACGCGCACACCGAGCAAACGGGGCGTGTCCTCGTCGACGGACAATAGATCGAGACGCCGCCGCGCCACGAACACGAGCGGCACGAACACGGCGCACCCGATGGTCAACGGCAGGATGTGCTCGAACGTGCGGCCGTACGTCGAACCGGACAGCCACGTCAGGGCCTTCGCCGCGTTGAACGGATCGGTCATGACGATCAGGAGCGTCACGAAGGCGGCGGTCCCGAAGGACATGCCGATGCCGACGAGGACGAGCCGATCCGTCGCGAAACCGCCGCGAGCCGCAAGCCCGAACACGAGCGCCGCCACGATCACGGCACCGAGCCCGGCCGCCCCGGCGAGCGCCCAGAATCCGGCGAGCGGCACGAGTGTGACGACGAGGATCGCGCCGACGGACGCGCCACCGGACACCCCGAGGATCGACGGGTCGGCGAGCGGATTGCGGGTGACGCCCTGGATCGCGGTGCCCGCGACGGCGAGCGCGACCCCGGCGAGGAGTGCGGCGAGAACGCGCGGAGCGCGAGTGTCCATGATGGCGGATACGCGCGGTCCGGCGTTGCCGGTGACCCAGTTGGCGAGGTCACCGAGGAGGAGTCCGGCGTCTCCGATGAGGAGGGACGAGATGACGGCGCCGATCAGAAGCGTCACGAGGACCGCTACGACGAGGACGGGTCGACGGAAGCCAACGCCTCGCACGTCGAGAGCGCCCTGGCTGGTTCCCATGCGATTGCTGCGAAGCCGGAACGCGAGTGCGACGAGGAAGATTGCACCCACAATGGACGTCATGACTCCGGTGGGGACGCGGACGGCGGTCTGCGCGCCGATGAGCGCGCGGAGGACGACGTCGGCGGCGACCAGCAGAACGACGGCGGCGAGACCGCTGACCGGCAGGAGCGCGCGGTGTCGATGCAGGCCTGGGATCTTCGTCGAGATGAGCCGGACGAGCGCGGGCGCGGCCAGTCCGATGAAGCCGATCGGTCCGGTCAGGGTGACGGCGGCGGTCGACAGGAGGACGGCGAGTACGAGGACTGTCAGCTGTGTGCGGCGGACGGGAACCCCGAGGGATCGGGCTTCGTCGTCGCCGAGCATCAGCAGGTCGAGTCGGCGGCCCAGCAGGAGGAGCACGGCGAGGGTGACGATGACGATGGGCGCGAGGAGCGCGATGCCGTCGAAGCCGGTGACGCCGAGGGTGCCGGCGGCCCAGGCGTGCAGGCCGCGTGCCTCGTACGGAAAGAGGATCATCACGGACGTCGTCACGGACGAGAGCGCGAGTGCGACGGCGGAGCCGCCGAGGACGAGCCGGACGGTGCCGTACTCGGTTCCGGTGAGCGCCAGGACGAGCGCGGCCGCGCCGAGTCCGCCGAGGAACGCGAGTCCGAGGTCACCGACGAAGGCTCCGCCGAGGCCGAACGCGGCGCCTGCCGCGAGCGCGAGGTGGGCGCCCGCGTTGACGGCGAGGGTGTCGGGGGACGCGAGGGGGTTGCGCGAGATCGACTGCATGACGGCGCCGGCGATGCCGAGCGCGGTGCCGACGACGAGTGCGGCGGTCAGGCGGGGCAGGCGCGAGGCGATGACGACGGACGCGGACTGGTCGGTGGCGGAGCCGGTGAGCCACGCCCACAGGTCGGCCGCGCGGACGTCGGCGGTGCCTTGGGTTATCTGGACGGCGGCGAGGATGACGAGCGCCGCGAGGAGGAACACGGTGATGCCGCCGACGCCGAGCACGGAGGCGCGGGTCGTCGGGGTGGGGG
>NZ_CBCRZX010000082.1:0-8263 GCF_965137155.1 Stackebrandtia soli | reverse complement strand
CCGACCGTGCAGAAGTCGTCCTCTGCGGCTTGGTGGGTCTCCCTTACCGACCCCGCAGAACGGTTTCGCCACGTAACCCGCCCCACCAAGCCGAAAGTCAGTGGCCACCCGGCTGTGGCGCGGCAGAGGACTGAAGTGCAGGAACTACACGAGAAGCACAGTGCCCGAAGGGCACCTATGACTGGCCCTCTCCGACCGTGCAGAAGTCGTCCTCTGCGGCTTGGTGGGTCTCCCTTACCGACCCCGCAGAACGGTTTCGCCACGTAACCCGCCCCACCAAGCCGAAAGTCCCCGGCCACCCGGCTGTGGCGCGGCAGAGGACTGAAGTGCAGGAACTACACGAGAAGAACAGTGCCCGAAGGGCACCTATGACTGGCCCTCTCCGACCGTGCAGAGGTCGTCTTCTGCGGCTTGGTGGGTCTCCGTTACCGACACGGCAGAACGGTTTCGGCACGTAACCCGCCCCACCAAGCCGAAAGTCTCCGGCCATCCGGCTGAGGCGTGAAATGCCGTGTGGAGCCGAAAGTCGGTGGCCATCCGGCTGAGGCGTGAAATGCCGTGTGGAGCCGAAAGTCGGTGGCCACCCGGTTGAGGCGTGAAATGCCGTGTGGAACCGAAAGTCAGTGGCCACCCGGCTGAAGGGCGCCTACACCGAGGGGTGCGTGGTGCTGCTTGCTAGGGCGCGGGTGGAGATTTATGGTGGACGATGTGACTATGCCGCCGCCGCAAGGATCGCCGCCGCGCCCGCTCGCGCCGACGCAGGCGGCCCCTGCCCGGACGAACCCACCCGCCAACACCCCGGGAGCGCTCGGCACCGAGACCTACCCCGACCCGCCCCGAGACTGGCGCCGCACCGGCAGCCTCCTCGGCGCCTGGGTCGTCGTCCTCGGCGTCGTCCTGGGAGTGGGGTTCGGTCTGAGGGTGGTCGCGGAGACGGGAAAAGTCGACGAGACCAAGGAAGACCCGCTTACACCAGGGCAAGCGGCCCTTCAGTACCTGAGCGCGGTCTTTCAATCAAACGATCACGAGCGGGCAAACGAGCTGAGCTGTCCAGACATGACAGTGAGCTCGGAACAGATTGAAGCTGGCCTTAAGAATTCCGTTGACGGCGCGATCTCTGCCGTCACGGTAACGATCACAGGTGAAACATCAACGGGCAACGGCACGGCAGTGACGGCAGCCGTCCGATTCAATTCAGATGGTTCACCTGATGGCCGAAAGTTCGAAGTACTTGTTGCAGGGCCCGAAGGGGCGTACTGCATCGCAAATGTCGCTTCGAATCCCTAACCATCCACCGAGATCCCCTGTTGTGTGAGCCAGGCGATCGGGTCGATGGCGCCGTTGTTGCTCTGGTCCTCCCCGGCGTGCACCTCGAAGTGCAGGTGGGGGCCGGAGGAGTTGCCGCTGGTACCGGAGAGCCCGATGAGTTCTCCGGCGGCGACGCGCTGCCCGACCTGGACGAGCGGTGCGGACTGGAAGTGGCAGTAGCGGGTCTGCATGCCGTCGGCGTGTTGGATGTTGACGTACCACCCGCAGCCGAGGATCGACGGTGATCCGTCCACATCGCAGGAATACGGGGAGCCGTCGGGGGCGAAGGCGTTGCACTCGGCGGTGATGACGACGCCGCCCGCCGCCGCGCGCACCTCAGTGCCGCGAGGAGCGCCGAGGTCGACGCCGTAGTGGTCGGGCCGCTGCGGGCTGCGGTACGCGGAGACGACGCCCTGCGGGACGGGGGCCGTCCAGCCCGAGGCCGCGATCTCACCGGGGCCGGCGCATTGGCCGGGGGTGCCGCCGACGGTCGAGGTGCGGGCCGCGCCTTCGGCGAGGTTGTTGACGACCTCGGTGGCGAGCGGTTCCCATTTCGCGTAGGCGTCGGGGAAGGCGGACTTCTGGACGGCCTGTGCGGCGGCCGTCAGGTCCATCGCCTCCCAGCCGTCCACTTTGACAAGACTGCGGTAGAACAGGCCCGCGGAGTGCGCCGGGTCGGTGATCTCCTCGGGCGTGCCCCAGCCCTGACTGGGACGCTGCTGGAACAGCCCGAGCGAGTCGTGGTCGTTGCTATCGCCGAGGTGCCCGTAGTTGTGGAGGGTGGATTCCTGCATGGCGGTCGCGATCGCGATGACCCAGCCGCGCGGCGGGATCTCCTCGTTCTGTCCGACCTGGACGATGATGGCGGCGTTCTCCATCTGCTCCACGTTCAGTTTGCGGACGCTCGGCAGGGGCCCGTTGATCTCCACGGTGGTCGTGCTGCCGCAACCGGCGTAGTTGACGCTGTCGTTGCCGGTCGTCGCGGTGAGGGTGGAGGCGATGACGTACGCCCCGACGCCCCCGCAGCACAGGAGCGCGGCCACCCCGCCGCCGATGCCCCACCAGAGCTTCTTACGGGCGCGTCTGATGACGGTGTTCGCGGCCGATTCGGCGGCCTCCGACTGCTCGATGACGGTGGACATCGCATGTTCCGCTTTCTATCCCTGTCGGCGGGATCGGCTGTCATGCCATCCCGCTCCGCGAACTCCCGGTCTACGGTTTGTGGAAGTCGACGCCATCGACATACCAGCTTCCATCATGCGTGGTCACCCTCAGGATCAGCAAGCCCGCGTCCGTGTCAATCTCCACCGAACCATTGCGCGACACGGGATCGCCGCGTAGCTCCCGCGCGGGGACGGCGACCGGCTCGGTCGCGGCGAGCTGTTCGGCGAGCCGCTCCGTCGCATAGGAGGCGAGCCCGGATCGCCATTCCTCGGCACTGCGATCGACGAGGATCCACTCCTGGGCGAAGGACAGCGCCACGGTGATCGCCTCCTCCGGCACCGAGTCATCCGGGCCCTCGGATTCGCCCGGCTGCTCGGAGGCCGACGGTGGCGGCACGTAACCGTCGTCGGGGGCTCCGGGTTCGATCGAGCTCTCCGAGCCGTCGTTGGCGTTGCCGGGGCCGCCACCGGGATCGTTGCCCGCGATGACGAGCGCCCCGACGACGACCAAGACCAGCAGCCCGGCGATGCCGTAGCGCGAACCGATGACACGAAGAATCCGGCGGATCGTCATCGCAGTAGTCCCTTGTGTCTCATGGCGCTAGTCCGGCCGGACCGCGATGAGCGGCCGATCACCGGAGCGCGCGCCGCTGCCGGCGCCGCTCGGGCGATACACCGAATAGCCCGGTTTGGATCGGCCCGCCCGCGATTCGGGCGCGGCCTGGCCGGGTACGGGGCGCGGTGGCAGTGCTCCCCCGCCGCCTCCACCGGCGGCGCGCTCGCGCGGGCTCGCCATGATCGGGTCCTTCGTGGATGCCGTTCGCGCCTCACCGGCGTCGTCGCCGACCGTCTCGGTACGGTACTTGCCGTCCTTGACGGTCACCCTCTTGTCCGTCTCGACGTGTTTCTTCCGGCCGAAGGCGGCGTCACTGATGCTCGAACCGCCGCGCAGCGAACCGATCCTTCGATACGGCCGCAACAGCATCCACGCGACCGCCCCCGTCAGGGCGATGAGCAGCACCTGAAGCCACCCGGGCATCGAGGCCGCGAGAATCCGGCTGACCGCGAAGAGATACACGGCCGCCGCGACCCCGAAGACCACGACGTTGATGATCGCGGCCAGGACCGCCGAGACGAGGCGCTTGAAGCCGCCCGAGGCCGGCCGCAGGATCGCGACGGTACCGATCAGAGGAAGCGCCACCACGGCCCAGCGGATCAGCAGGAAGCCGAGAATGATCAAAATAGACGCGGTGATGTCGAATAGCGCGAAGAAGAGCGCCGCGAGTACGGCCAGGAAGCCGGTGCCCACTCGGTCCCAACCGTTCGCACCCGTCAGGTGTTGGTAGGCCTCCGGGTCCTCCTTGGCGATCGCTGCCGCGATCTTGCGCCACTGGGTCTCTTTCTCGGCGACGATCTGCTGACGCTGACCGGGATCAGCACGAGCCGCAGTGATCTCCTCCCAGGTAAACGCCACCGAGTCGTAGAGCGCCGGACCGTACTTGTAGGCGGTGTTGGCCGTCTCTGCCACGGGTTCCCCGTCGGGGCCGATGACCTGTTCACCGTCCTCATCGAGCTGATAGGTCGCCTCGGCCGATTGGCCGAGCACCGAGCGCACCCAGTTGGCGTACAGCACTTCCTCAGTGGCCATGTCGGACGCCCGCTGCGCCGGGGAGCGCACGTCCTCGCACTTGCCTTCGCAATTCTCGGCCTCAGCGGGACCCAAGGCGCTCTGCACGACCCCGAGCGATGAAGTCAGTCCCTTGTCCGCGAGGTTCGCCGCCTGAACGGGGTACTGCGCCACGGCTGTCACCACGACCAGCACCAGAACGGCCCAACCCGCCGTCGTCACCGCCATCGACATGTCGGCCTGGCGGGAGCGCCAGATCAGATAGAGCCCGACCAAGCCGAGGGTGATTCCGCCGAAGACGGAGAAGACCTGGCGGAAGATCGCCTCCGAGGCGGTCGACACGAACTCGTCGGCCCAGCCCCACAGGCCGGCGGGTTCCCACGCCGCCTGTCGCAGTCCGTTCGAGGCACCGATGATCCCGGTCGCGAGCGTGAACTCCAAATTGGCGAGGGAGTTACCAGCCGAGTCTCCATCAGGAACGGCACTCCCGACACAGCCGAGATCGTATGTCGGCAGCTCATAACCCGCGTACCCATAGCTGGTGTATCTGCCCGCAGGGACCGTATACACAACGTCCTGATAGTCCTTATCAGACAACCATTCGGGTTCGGATGAGAACCACCCCGCCATCCCCGAGTCCGGCGCCCACGCCACCGGCGGCTTCTTACACATCGTCGGCGCGTCATCTGGAAGCGCATCGACGCACGTCGTCCAATCAGTACGCCACTGCTCGATGCTGCACTCGTCGTCCGCCGACGCCCCCGGCGCCTGCACGAAGAACACGGCGAGCGCCGCTATCGCGATGACGGCGAGCCTGGCGAATACCCGGGCGAGGCCACGTCTGCGTGAGGTCATGTGGTCGGTACGCGGAGGGGTTGACATGGCGGCATCACGATCCCATCTTGCTTTCGGGCTGGGCGTGCATCGGGTTCGTCGGGAGGTTCGCCGGGCGACTGGCGGCTTCGCGCCCGCCCGGGGTCGTGTCGAGGTGTTCGAGCAAGCCCGGCACATAGGACACGTCGGCCCGCATGCGCTGTACTCGTCCGTCCACATCTCTCATAATGAATTCACGATAGGACAGTCGGGTGTCGTCCGTGTTGCTCTCGCTCAAGGAGGCGAGGGTCTGCTCGTAGCCGACGTCGCGCGGCACGCGGAGCATGCGGAGCGCTTCGGCGGCGATCTCGGAGTCCTCGGCGATACGGCCGACGAACACGGTGGACACGAGGTTCTGCACGTCCAGGCCCAGGATGTCCTTGGGGTTCTGGGACGCGACGAGCGCCGCGAGGTTCCATTTACGGGAGTCGCGGGCCATGCGCACGAGGAACGACCGGCCGGAGCGCCAGCCCTCCATGAAGTGCGCCTCGTCGAGGCCGACGAGTTTGCGTCGGTTGATGTCGCCGCCGTAGGAGCGGCGGACGGCGAGCCGGTGCGCGGTGTGCAGCATCGGCAGGGCGAGCGCCTCCTCGGCGGACCAGTACTCGCGTTCGATCTTCAGGTCGGGCAGTCGAAGCCCGGCCATGGTGATGACGGTGAGGAGGGCGTCGTCGGTGAGCATCTCCGGCGGTGGCGATCCGAAGAACAGCATCGCGAGCGGCATCTCGGCGGTGTCGAGGAGCAGCGCCGCGAGTTCGGCTCCCTCCTCGCCCTGCGTCTGGAGGCAGGCCACGATGTCTTCCAGTGTGGACGTCTCTTCGGCGGGTACCTGCCGGGCGGCGTGCCGGAGGAGTTTCGCCGTCGACGCCTCCCGCGCGACCTGCGGCGGGACGAGCATGGAACAGATGTCCTGGACGAGCATGCGGCGCTCGGCGCGGGCGTTCGACTCGGCGATGGAGAACTCGCGGTCGCCGTTGCCGCCCGGTTCCCAGTGCTCGCGTTTCGGCGTCGGGATGAGCGCGTACGGGGCGAGCGTCCCGCCCTGGGAGCCGGTCAGGTTGAGGACGCGGCTGTACGGCTTCAGCTCCGGCATGTCGCACAGGCGCGCGAGCGGGCCGGACGGGTCGAGCAGCGTCACCTGGACGCCGCGCCGTGCGGCGAGGTAGCCGAGGGCGCCCATCAGAGTCGACTTGCCGCCGCCGGGTTCGGCGACGAACACGGCGAGGCCGGAGCGTTCGCGGACCTCGGTCGGGAAGTGCAGGTCGAGGAAGACGGGTCGACGGCAGGTGCCCGACGTCCGTCCGATGAGGTCACCGCGCCGGTCGCCGACCATCGACGCGGCCTGCGGCAGCGCGGCGGCGAACAGGCGGACCGGCATGCGGCGCAGGTACCCGGTGTTGGCGATCGGTTCGCCCGGGATGAACTCGCGGGCGAGCCAGTCCTGGTTCTTCGGGTGCTGGAGGGAGATCCGCAGCTCCCTGTTGTACATCTTGATGAGTCGTCGGGCGCGTTCGAGGCATTCGTCGCGGCTGTCGGCGGCGACGGCGATGCGGTGCCAGCCGTGGACGCGGGCGGCGTCGGTCGCCATGCCGGTCGTCATCTCGTCGCCGACGTTGAGGGCGCGCTGCGCGAGACGTTCCAGCTCGGGCGGGGCGTCCATCGAGTGCTCGTCGTAGTCGTGCTGCTGGCTGCGGATCATCCGCAGTCGGTGCTCCAGGTTGCGGAACGCCTCGCCGGGGCCGAGGATGTCGACGCGCGACGACAACTCCATCGGCCACGGCGCGCGCTCGTGGAAGTGCAGCCACGGCTCGTGCCGCTCGGGGATCTCCAGATCCTCCATGCGGCCGACGGTGAGGACGGCGACGTGCCGTTCCTCCCCGGTGAGCCGGTTGACGAGCTTCACCGTCGACCCGTACGGGGTGCGGTAACGCTCGATCTGTTCGGTGAGCGCGAGGACGTCACCCGGCTCCCACAGTCCATCGCGGACACTCGACAGCAGCTCCGGCGGCTCCATGCCGAGCGCGACGGACCGGAAGATCAGCCACTCGAGTTCGTGGCTGGTGGCGCGGCGGGCGCGGACGCCGTACGCGCTCAGAACCTCGTCGAACTGCTCGGTGGCGCGTTCGATCCGGACGCGTTCGGTGAGGGCCGTGCCCTTGCCGAGGAGGCGCCCGAACTTCTCGCTCAGCGTGTCATTGAGGGTGCGGCGCGCGAAGGTGATGCCGAGGTAGGTCTGGCCCTCGGCGTGCTGCGTCTGGTGCAGGTGCTCCTGCGCGGAGACGAGGTGGTCGGCCCAGGTGGAGGCGCCGGGAACGGGCGCGAGCGGGCGCGGGGTGTTCGCGTCGACGGTGCGCGCCCACTCGTCGGCCGCGAACGGCTTCGTGGTGCGCCGCAAGTGAAGCCGGTACCCGGCCATGCCCGCGTACTGTTCGGCGATCGCGGAGATGAGGGCTTCGCGCTCCGGGTCGGGCCGGAACGCCCACCGCACCTCGGGCAGCCGGTACCACGCGGTGACGGACGTCGGCGTGAACGTGGCGTGCCCGGCGATCTCGGTGATCGCGAGTTCCTGCGGGGACTGGCGGTCGCGGCTCTTCGGCGGTTTCGGCAGCCGATACGGTTTGTCCTCTTTGAGGGGACGCGCCGGTTCGGGCTGCCGATACGGGACGAGTTGGTTGTGCGGCCCGGGTTCGGGCGCCATGCGCGGACGGCTCGACAGTCGAGGGTCGACGTTGAGGCCGTGCGGCGGCGTGCGGACCTCCGCCGGTGACACGGGCGTCATCGGGTGGTTCGGCGACGCGCCGGGCGGGGTCGGCGGCGGTGGAGTCTGCTGGCGCGGCGGTTCGGCGCGGTGCTCGACGTGGGCGGGCACGTCGGTGCCGAAGTGGCCGGGTTCGCTGATGTAGCCGGGTCGGCTGGCGGCGCGCAGCGGCGACGAGGGCTGCTGCGGGGGTTGCTCCGCTTGAGCCGGGGGCCGACTGACGGCGCGCGGCGGTTCCGACGCGGTCGGGGGCTGCGTCGGCTGCTGGGACTGGATCGGCTGCTGGGACGGAGTCGTCGCCTGGATCGGCCGGGCGGGTGGCGGAGGCGCGGACTGGGTTTGTGCGCTCGGGCCTGCGGGCGTCGACGGCCGCGCGGAAGGTGCCGACTCCACGGATCGCGGCATTGTGGACTGTCCGGCGGCGGGCGAGGTCGGCGCCACGGACGCCTGGACCGGGGGCGTCTGAGTCGGCGGGACCCGGGTCGGGGGCGCCTGAGTCGACGATGTGGGAACCGGAGGCGACTGGGCCGGGGG
>NZ_CBCRZX010000081.1:0-9188 GCF_965137155.1 Stackebrandtia soli | reverse complement strand
GGCTCGATTCGCGCTCGGGGGCGGGGTCCAGTTCGCGCTCGGGGTCGCGCCAGGCGGCGGGGGCGCGCGATCTTCTGGCCATGTTGGACGAGTTGGTGGCGTTCTCCGCGGAGCACTGGGACTTCAGGCACGGAGCCGAACGACACGAGGCGCGGCGACGCCGCTTCGACGGCTCCACCGAGGCCGCGATCACCGACGCGGCGAAGGCCCTCGGTCTCGCCGGACACGAGACGCCGCTACTCGACCGCTATGACCACGTGCTCATCCTCGGCGGTATGGCGCGCGCCTGCCTCGGCCGCACCCGGTACGCCCACGAGGTCCTGCGTTCCGTCGACGCGGGCACCGTTTCGGCGATCGGCGGCTACCGCCCCTTGACGACCGAGGAGCGGGACCTGACGGCCCGGTTCGACGGTGCGTGCCGGTACGAGGTCGACGCCCTGGCCTTGGGCCTGCGCCGGGCCTTCGGTGGGGACGCGCCGACCGGCACGGCGGGCGGCGACCCGGACGTCGACCCACGCACGGCGTGGTGCTCCGTTCGGATCGCCTGTCCCGGCGACATACCGCTCTGGGCAGTGGCGGCGCCGTCCGGCGAACCCGACACCCGACGGGCCAACACGGCCGACACCTGCCGTTTCTGGGCGGAGCACGTCGCGAACCTCACCGGCGGCGAGCGCGTCCTCATCGTCACGTCCGCGATCTACGTGCCGTTCCAGCACTGCGACGCGATCGCGACGATCGGGCTGCCGTACGACTGCGCCGTCGAGACGGTGGGGCACGACCCATCCCTCATGGACGACGACCTCCGGCAGGAACCACCGACGGCCGACCGGTATCTGCAGGAGCTGCGCTCGGCCTTGCGGTCGATGCGGCGGCTGGCGGGCCTCATCGAGGCATGAGCGGCCCGGTCGGCGGCTGAGGACTACTCGGCCAGTGTCCCCAGGACCCCCTCGCACAGCTTGGCGAGCGCGGCCTCGACCTTCGGCCTCTGATCGGCCGCGACACCCTTGACGTCCACTGTGATCATCATGGTGAGGTTTCCGTCCGCTAGATAGAGTTCGACGGTCGAACTGCCGCTGGTCGGTTTCCCCCAGCCGATCTGCAGGCGATCCCATTCCGGGTTGAGGTCGACGTCCTCGGGAGTGGTCTTCGACGACTCCAACCACAAGTCGTACGTGGACGTGGCGCGCTCCGGCGAGTCCGCGGCGATGACCTCGATCTGCATCAACGACTCCGGGTAGTCGCCCTGCGGGTCCCCGAGTTCGATGTCGCAGCGGGCGGTGTTCGGATCGGTCACGTAGTCGTTGTCGGTGATGACGGGGCCGAACAGCGGGGCGATCGCCTCGACCGGCGTCGCGTCGAGTTGCTCGCACAGTCGCTTCTTCATCGCGTACGTCGCGCCGTCCTGCGATCCCGGCTCGGGTTCGGCGGTCGGATCGGCGTCGGGAGGGCTCGTCGTCTCCTCGTCGGCGACGTTGGCGCTCGGTTCGCGGTCGAAGACCCCGATCTCGCCGAGCGTGATCGTGACGCCGGCGAGCACGAGGACGGCGGTGATGGCGCCGATGATCAGGCCGATCGGTTTGCGCTGCTCGGGTGAACCGGTCGACGACGGCTGGACCGGCGGGTCGGTGCTGTACAGAGGGGATGGTTGGGAGGATCCCGCGTACTGCTGATAGGTCGCGTCGGTTGGCGGGTAGGCCTGGCCGGGTTCCGACGGCGTGAACGGTGGCTGGCTCGGATAGGAGCCCGCGGGCGTCGGGCCGCCACCCGGAGGCGACGGGGCGAAGCCCCCGGGAGGGGTGGACTGGCCCATGGACGGTTGCCACTGGCCGGGCGGGGTGGCTTGGCCGGGTTGCTGCGCTGGCGGGTCGAAAGGGGGAGGTTGACCGGGCGGGGGCGAGTACGTCATCGCCCCAGGCTATGTCACAACGTCAATCGGGCGCCCGCGTCGATTCCGTCCCCATTGCTCACGTTCGACAGGAGCGTGGCGCCGTCGACCGAGTGCTATCGGTCGGCCTCGAAACGTCGGCGAGGTCGCCGTTGCCGACGCGATCGATGACACGTAGGCGAGACCCGCGCAAAGGGGAGTCCCCTTCGCGGTGTGCGAAGGGGACTCGGACGAACGTGGTCACCGGCTGGGCTCAGTTCTCCAGCCGCGCGAGTTCTTCGTCGATGATGGACGGATCGAGCTTGGTGAAGATCGGCGTCGGTTTCTCCAGCGGGTGACCGACCTTGATCGGTCGGGACTCCCAGCTCGGAACGTCGGCGTAGTCGCCGGTCAGGACCGGGTAGACGCCGTCGCCGAGCGCCCCCGTGCCGTCCAGGTCGGAGACCTCCTCGATGCGCGGCATGGGGCTGAAGACGCCCTCGCCGCCGAGCAGTTCGTGCACCTTCTGCGAGGAGTGCGGAAGGAACGGCGCCATGAGCGTCTTGCAGTCGTCGACGGCCTGTAGGGCGACGTGGAGGACGGTCGCCATCCTGTCGAGGTCGTCCTTGAGCTTCCACGGCTGGCAGTCGGCGAGGTACTTGTTGACCGCGGTGATCGTCTTCATGGTCTCGCCGATGGCGGCCTTGACCTTGTTGCCCGCCAGGAGTTGCCCGACGGCGCCGAACGCGGCGCGCGTCGTCTCCAGCAGCTCGGTGTCCACATCGATCAGTTCCCCGGCCGGCGGCACCGCGCCGAAGTTCTTCGCGGCCATCGCCACGGACCGGTTGATCAGGTTGCCCCAGCCCGCGACGAGTTCGTCGTTGTTGCGGCGGACGAACTCGGCCCAGGTGAAGTCGGTGTCCTGGTTCTCCGGGCCCGCGACGGCGATGAAGTACCGCAGCGCGTCCGGGTCGTACCGCTCGAGGAAGTCACGGACGAAGATGACGACGCGACGCGACGACGAGAACTTCTTGCCCTCCATCGTCAGGAACTCACTCGAGACGACCTCGGTGGGCAGACGCAGCTCGCCGAGCGCGCCCGGCTTGCCTCCCGTCGCGCCCTGACCGTTGTTTCCGAGCAGGATCGCCGGCCAGATCTCGGAGTGGAAGACGATGTTGTCCTTGCCCATGAAGTAGTAGGACAGGGCGTCCGGGTCCTGCCACCAGCGTCGCCACGCGTCGGCGTCGCCGCTGCGGCGGGCCCACTCGATGCTCGCCGACAGGTAGCCGATGACCGCGTCGAACCACACGTACAGACGCTTGTCGCGACGGTCGCGCCAGCCGTCCAGTGGCACCGGCACGCCCCAGTCGAGGTCCCGCGAGATGGCGCGGGGCTTGAGGTCGTCGAGCAGGTTGCGGGTGAAGCGGACGACGTTGGGGCGCCAGCCGTCTCGCGTGTCCAGCCACGCGTTCAACGCGTCGGCGAACGCGGGCAGGTCTAGGAAGAAGTGCTCCTCCTCGACGAACTTCGGAGTCTCGCCGTTGATGCGCGACTTCGGGTCGATGAGGTCTTCCGGGTCGAGCTGGTTGCCGCAGTTGTCGCACTGGTCGCCCCGGGCGCCGTCGAAACCGCAGATCGGGCAGGTGCCCTCGATGTAGCGGTCGGGCAGCGTCCGGCCCGTCGACGGGGAGATCGCGCCGAGCGTGACCTTGCTCAGGATGTAACCATTGTCATTGAGCGCCGTGAATATCTCCTGCACGGTCGCGTAGTGGTTGCCGGTCGTCGTCCGGGTGAACAGGTCGTAGGACATGCCGAGCGCGGCGAGGTCCTCGACGATGATCCGGTTGTACTTGTTCGCGGCCTCCTGCGGCGTCAGGCCCTCCTCGTCGGCCTGGACGAGGATCGGGGTTCCGTGTTCGTCGGTGCCCGACACCATGAGCACGTCGTGGCCGGCCATTCGCATGTACCGGCTGAAGATGTCGGCGGGGACCCCGAAGCCTGATACGTGACCGATGTGGCGCGGGCCGTTGGCATAAGGCCAAGCGACCGCGGTGAGAACGTGACTCATAACCCGAAAGCATAGAGGCTGTCTCGGTACCCGGCAGATCGGCTACGGCGGCGCCCGAGCGCCATCGGACGCGTCGTCGAAGCCCCCACACTGTTCTTCCGGCACGCCAACGGCGTCGAACACCGGGATGCGGCGCCTTCTCCGGTTTGCCGTCCCGCGCTCCGCACGGTCCGATGACGAGACGGGTTCGCGCCACACGGGGGCGCATGCGCGGCCGTGTGGCGCGAATGTTCTCTATGGACTCAGCGGCGGCGCAGGCCACGCCCGATGATCGGGAATGCCCACATCGGCGGGGATGAACGTGTGAAATAAGCAGAATGTCGGACAAGGGCGGCGACGGGGCACCGAAACAAGGCGACGCGGCGGGCACGGACGGTCGGCCGTTCACGCCGTCATCGGCATGGCCACCCGAACAACCCACCGTGAACGACTGGATCGGTGGCGAATCGTCCTGGCCGCCGCCGCGCGACGCCACCCCCAACCCCGACGACGGCTGCCGCACCCACGCGGACACCCGTGAACCGATCGCCCAGACCGTCGACTACGAGCTGCGCGCGATCGCGCCCATCCAGGCGGCTTGGAACGCCGCCCACGAGGATGCCGCCCCCGCCATGTCCGTTCCCCGCCGCTCGACCCGGATCCGGCCACCGCGCGACGGCGGGCGGCCCGCCTACTCGACCGCGCGGCTCGCGCGCACCTGCTTCGCCGTCGTCGCACTGGCCCTCGTGTCGACGTTCATCGCCTGGGTCTCGGCCGAACCACTGTGGATGAGTGTCGGGCATCGCACCGAGGGCACCGTCACGGTCCGAGACTGTGAGGCAGGAGGCTTCGCGCCGCGCTGCGAGGGCGCGTTCGTCCCCGCAGGGGAACACGCCCAGTCGGCGACGGTCCGCATCAGCGGCGACACCGACGCCGAGCGCGCCGGCGCGGAGCTCGCGGCGATGGCGGTCGGCGACACCCCTCGAACGGTCTATATCGGTACGACGGCCGGGTTGTTCCTGCGCTGGGGGCTCGGTCTGGTGCTGTTGGCCGCCTGCGGGGCCGGGCTCGTCTCCGCGATCGGCGCGTGGCGCATGACCGGCCGGGCGAAGCGGCTGGCGCTGCTCGTCGGCTTCGGTTCGCCGTTCGTCATGTTCCTCGGCGCGCTCGCGCTGACCTGGTGAACCAGGCCGCAGCGGCAACCCCTGCCGCCCATGGCGCGTGTATTCCGCGTAGGTTAGGACGGAGACGTCGAGGTAGGGGGCGCCTACCGACGGTTCTTGCGGGAGGGGACGGCGAAACGCCGTGCCCTTCGTGTGCGTGGAGGTGCATTGTGGCGAAAGACAGGCGTGGGCGACGAGCCTGGTTCCAGTTCAAGCAGCGCTGGCCCGCCGTGTGGCGGTTGCTGCGATTGAGTCTCATCACCGGACTGGCGCTGGCCGCCGGTCTCATGCCGCTCATCGGAATGTCGGGGATGGCCGCCAAGGCCGCCGCCGACAGTTTCATCACACTGCCGCCCGACTTCAGCCTCCCTCCCACCCCCAAAGCCTCCACAGTGTACGCGTCGGACGGTAAGACGGTCGTCGCGAAGTTCGGCGACCAGTACCGCATCGAAGCGGAGTCGGACGAGATCTCCCAGGTGATGCGGGACGCGATCGTCGCCGCCGAGGACGTCCGCTTCTACGAGCACAACGGCGTCGACTCCAAGGGCATCGCCCGCGCCCTCATCGCGAACTTCACCTCCGGCGAGGTGACCGAGGGCGCCTCGACGATCACCATGCAGTACGTCCGCCAGGTGCTCGCCTACAGCGCGACGACGCCGGAGGAGGTGCAGGCGGCGACCGCCACGACGCCGCAGCGCAAGCTCCGCGAGATGCGATACGCGATCGCCGTCGAGCAGGAGATGAGCAAGGACGAGATCCTCACGAACTACCTCAACACCGTCTACTTCGGTCACGGCGCGTACGGCATCGGCGCCGCGGCCCAGGTGTACTTCGACAAGCCCGCCGCCGAGCTCGAACTGGCGGAGGCCGCTCTGCTCGCCGGGCTGGTCCAGTCCCCGAGCGAGTACGACCCCATCTCGGGCGACCCGGACGCCGCCAAGGACCGACGCGGCTACGTCCTCGAACGGATGGAGACCGCGGGCTACATCGACCGCGCGACGGCGAGGGAGATCACCGACGCCGACATCGAACTCGACCCGGGCAAGACCCCCGGCGACGGCTTCGGGGCGCTCGGCAGCGACTACGGCTTCTTCGCCGACTACTTCGAGCATTGGTGGTCGCAGCAGAAGGCGTTCGGCGACACCCCGCAGGAGCGCCTCGGCCTGCTCAACCGGGGCGGGTTCACGATCGTGTCGTCCCTGGACGTCGACCTCCAGCAGGACGCCGAGGACGCCATCGCGGCGAACCAGTCGAAGGACTCGCCGTACGCGCTCGGCTCGGCCGCCGTCGAACCGGGCACCGGTCTCGTCCGCGTCCTCGCCGTCAACCGCAACTACAACCCGGACGCCTCCGAGAACGGCGCGGGCAACTACCCGAACACGACGAATCCCCTGCTCACCGGCGGCAACGACTTCGCCGGATACCAGGCCGGATCGACGTTCAAGATGTTCACGATGCTCGCGGCCCTCGAAGAGGGCATGAAGCTCGACACGACGATCTACTCTCCGCACCGGTACACGACGAAGTACCCCGGCGGCGGCGGGACGTCGTCCTGCGGCATGTACTGGTGCCCCGCCAACGACAACCCGTCGATGACCGGCAGCCACACGATGTGGTCGGCCTTCGGGCGCTCCGTCAACACCTACTTCGTGCAGCTCATCGAACGCGTCGGCGCCGACAAGGCCGTCGAGATGGCCGAACGTCTCGGGCTGACCTGGCGCACCGACGCCGACCAGGCGCAGGCCGACAAGGCCGACACGTGGGGCGCGTTCACGCTCGGCGTCTCGTCGACGACACCGCTGGAGCTCGCGTCCGCGTACGCCACGCTCGCCGCCGACGGCGTCCGCGCGGAGCCGACCCCGGTGGAGCGCATCCTCGACTCGCAGGGCGCGACGCTGACGATGGCGCCTCGCACCGAGAAGGTCCTCGACGTCGAGGTCGCCCGCGCCGCCGTCGACGCCGCCCGGTGCCCCACCGGGTACGGCGCCGCCTCGGGCGGTTGCGGCGGCGGCGGAACCGCGTCCTATGTGTCTGGAATGGTCGGCGGCCCGGTCGCCGGGAAGACCGGAACGACCGACTCGAACTCGACGGCGTGGTTCGCCGGGTTCACGCCGAACCTCGCCGTCGCGTCGTTCATGGCCGACCCGGACAACCCGAGCAACTTCCTCGGCGGCGGCATGACCGGCATGCCGACGAACGTCTCCGCGCGCATCCTCGCCGCGTCGTGGGCCGACGACCCCGACGGCGAGTTCACCGAACCGAAGGACCTCGTCGGGCAGAACCCGTACGGCTGGGGACCGCCGCCCGGAGAGGACGACGGGGACCCCGGCGACGATCCGACCGATCCGGAGACCCCCGGTCCGGGCGGGCCGTCCATCCCCGGTTTCCCCGACCCGAGCGATCCGACTGACCCGGACCCGTCGAACCCCGGTGGTCCGTCGATCCCCGAAGGTCCGTGGCGACGACGCTGACGTTCGCCCCGTCGTCCATGGACGACGGGGCACACCCGCGATCGCTCCGGCGCGGGGCCGACGTCCATCGGCNCCGCGACCGCGCTCACGGGTGACGGATCAGCTCGTACAACGCCGAGGAGCCGAGTTCGCGTCCGCCACCCGCGACCGCGCGGTCGATCAAGGTGCGCGTCGGTTCCAGGTACGCGTTGTCGATTCCGGCGTCACGTCCGGCGCGAACGATCGCGTCGACGGCCTTCTTCGTGAACGCGAGGTTCTGCGCCGGATCGGTGTGCCGACCGGCGTCGATCTCGCGCCCCTCGTCGAACAGGGTTCCGAGGAGGGCTCCGAGCAGGGCGTGGGCGCGCTCGGCGAAGGCGCTCGCCGACATGCCCGCCGTCGACGCGAGCGCCGCGCCGTGCTGGAAGCCGCCGAACATCGTGTACATCGCCGCGAGAAGCGCGAAGTCGACGGTGGCGGCCGTACCCGCGTCCGCGCCGAGATAGTCGGCGGTACCGAAGGTCTCCAACAACGCGCGGTGGGCCTCGAACACCGCATTGTCTCCACTGTAGATAATGTTGCCGGCCTCGGTGCCGATCATCGCCGGGGTCGCCATGATGCCCCCGTCGAGGAACGGGATCTCACGACCGCGCGCCCATTCCGCGAGCGATCGGGATTCGTTGGGCGTCGTGCTCGTCAGGTTGATCAACGCGGTGCCGGACGGTACGGGCGTCGTGTCCACCGTGTCCATCACGGAGGCGTGGTCGAGCAGACAGACGATCACGAGTTCGGCGTCCATCGCCTCGGCGACCGTCGGGACGGACCGCGCGCCGGCGGCGGTCAACGCGGCTTCCTTGCCGGGGGTTCGGTTCCAGACCGTGACGTGATGGTCGGCGTGAACGAGCGCGGTCGCCAGAGCGGTGCCCATCGCACCGAGCCCGAGTACCGACACCCGGTTCGAGATCTTCGACATTGAACAGTCTCCTTGAGATGGTTGATCGCGGTTGGGCGCCCGTCCCCACCGTCGCACCACACCTCCCCATCGACAAGTACCTACTATTTTGTTCGGTACTCACCCGTGAGTAAGCATCGAGTTGAGAGGGCGTCATGGTGACCGAACCGAGATGCGGACCATACTTCTGCGGCATCGACGCGGCTATGGACGTCGTCAGCGGCAAGTGGAAGTCGTTGATCCTGTGGGAGCTCGAGCAGAACGGCCCGCGTCGCTTCGGCGTGCTGCGTCGGGCGTTGACGGGCGTCAGCGAGAAGGTGCTGATCCAGCAGCTGCGCGAGTTGGAGGCCGACGGGATCGTCCATCGTGAGGTGTACCGCGAGGTTCCGCCGCGTGTCGAGTACTCCCTGACGCCGATCGGCTATGAACTCAACGCGGCGCTGATTCCCTTGGGGGTATGGGGAACTCGACGCATGGAGCGAATCGGCGCCGACCGCGTACCGCATATGGACACCGACGCGGCGGCGTGACGCGCGGGTCTCGACGGGAGCGTCGAGCGGGTGAATCGCCTGCGTGCTGCAACGACGGTGTTTCCGTTGCGCCGGACCGCTTCTCGGAACGGCCCTGGCTCCGTTCCCCGGCCGTCGCAGCCGATCCGCCGGGCGGCGAGACGGCCTCTAGAGTGGCCGGATGACGAGCCCACCCCAGCCGC
>NZ_CBCRZX010000080.1:0-10111 GCF_965137155.1 Stackebrandtia soli | reverse complement strand
GCCCGGGGGCGGGCGGTGGTTCCGGTGGGGAACCGGCCGACGTGAAACCGTTGAACCCCTGCGGCTGGAACTGCCCCGGGGCGGGGCTCGTCCCGATCTGGCGCGGACCATCGCCACGACCACGCGGAACATATTGCGGCACAACGAAACCCGTGTCGGGCGGTGGGGGCGGGCGTTCGCGCGTGGCCGGTATCCGGGCGATCGCGAGCAGCACGTACCCGATGACGAGCACGGCGATCAGGAACCCGCCGACGATGAGATAGAAGTACGGGTTCTGCGGGGACAGCAGCATTCCGTACTCCTGCGGGTTGACGAAGAGCATGAACACGAAGTAGGCCAAGGGCAACGACACCCACGTCAGCGGGTACCACCAGCGAACGTCGCGCTGAGAGCGCCCGACGAGGATGAAGTCGAGGGTGACGAGCGCCGGGGTCACGAGGTGCTCGAAGAAGAAACCGTGGTGGTCGAGACGTCCACCGTTGCCGAGCACGAGGATCGCGGTCAGGCAGACGAGCACCATGAGGACGGCGAGGGCACCGCGCAGCCATGCGGATCGGGGTTCGTGTCGGCGTCCGCCGGTGAACACCGGATAGCAGGCGAGACCGAGATAACAGACCGCGATCACGAGGCTCGCGAGTTGACTGAGTTCGCTCAGTCCGGCCCAGTCGTACTCGCCGTACGCGCCGATGACGTTGTGCAGCCCATACCATGCGGCGGCGGCGATCGCCAGCCTCCACAATGTAACAATGGTGAGAAGTTCTGAACCGGGGCGCGGTGTATCGGTGGGCATCGGGCCGCCTTGGGGTCGGTGGGTCGCGGCTCGAGAATACTCATTTGCGGCCGTTCTCGCTGACCCCGCGTGGCGGACCGGTCGCGCCGCCGAACCTGGGACTTTTTGTCGATGGCGCGCGACGGGCGACGTGGTTAGGGTCTGACCCCATGGAGGACTTGACGAAGTTGGAGCCGCTGTGGGACGAGCTCGGGGGCGAGGTGTCGATCTGGTTGGGCAGGCCGGGTTCGCGAGTCGTCTACGAACGCGACGCGGATCGAGGCCACTATCCGGCCAGCACCATGAAGATCGGCGTGATGGCGGCGGCGTACCGCCTGGCAGACGCGGGCCGCTTGGACCTGGACGCCGAGATTCCCGTCCACAGTGAATTCACGTCCGCCGTCGGCGGGACGTTCTCGATGGACCGCGGGTACGACAGCGACTCGCACGTGTGGGATCGGGTCGGGCAGACGGCGCCGCTGCGGTGGCTGATCCGGCGGATGATCGTCCGGTCGTCGAACCTGGCGACGAACCTGGTGCTGGAGCAGACGGGTTATTCGGCGGCCCAGGAGGCGTACCGGTTGGGTGACGACACTCGCAGCATCACCCGCCGCGGTATCGAGGACTACGCGGCACGGGACGCGGGCGTCGACAACGAGGTCACGGCCCGGGATCTCGCCCGGCAACTGTCGGCGATCGAGCTCGGTGAGATGGCGTCGGCCGAGGCGTGCGCGGAGATGCTCGACGTCTTGAAGGCACAGGAACTCAACGAGGACTTCGCTCGTGGGCTGCCGGACGGCGTCCCGCTCGCGTTGAAGAACGGTTGGATCGAGGGCATCCGGCATTCGGCGGCCATCGTGTACCCCGAAGACGCTCCGTCCTATGTGTTGGTCGCGTGCGCGTCCACGCCGAAGGCGCATTCGGATTCCGGAGACGACGACGTGTGTCGCGGTTTCGCCCAATTGAGTCGAGTCGTCTGGGAGGCACGGCACCGGCTGGGTTAGCAGATCGTTTAGGGCGGGCGGGTCTACACGACCCGCCCGTTCTCGTTTTTCGGGCGCCTGTCACCCGGCACCGGTCAGGGATTCGTCTGTACCGATGTAAGCGAATCCAAGGAGAAACATGCGGCCGGAGCAGAAATCGGAATACCGCGAGTACGTCGCCGCGCGCTGGACCGCGATGCGGAACTTCGCATACCTGACGTGCGGCGACTGGCACCGTGCCGAGGACGCCACCCAGACGGCGTTCATCAAGCTCTACGCGGCGTGGAATCGCGCGTCCAGGGCGTCCCTGGACGCGTACACGCGGCGGATCATCGTCAACGGGCTCATCGACGAGCACCGGCGAGGTTGGTTCCGACGCGAACGACCGCACGACGAGCTTCCCGACCTTCCCGGACCCGAACTCGACAGTCCACAGCGGATCACCGTGCTCGACGCGCTGGCGGCCCTGCCACCACGGCAGCGGGCGACGATCGTGCTGCGCTTCTGGGAGGACCAGTCGGTCCAGGAGACGGCGAAGACTCTGAAGTGCTCGGTGAACACCGTCAAGACCCAGACCGCGCGGGGCTTGCAGACACTGCGCGGATTGCTGGCGGAAACGATCAACGAACAACTCGAAGGAAACCTGCGATGAACGACGACATCAAGCGGGCGCTCGGCAGCGCCCTCGACACCTCCGGTCCCCCACCCGTCGTGGACATCGACGCCTTGGAACGCGCCGGCTCCCGGATGGCGCGCCGACGCGCGTTGAGCATGGCCGGTGGAGCGACCGCCGCGATCGCCGCCGTCACGGCCGGGGTACTGGCCATGACCTCGGTCTTCGCCGGTGCCGATCCCAACCCGACCACGCCCGAGAACGACACCGCGGCGACGACGGCTCCGCTGGAGTTTCCGGAGCTCGATCCTGACCGCGTCTACATGTGGTCGGGCATCGGCCCGAACGAGACCGACGACACGAGTATCGAACTGCGTGCCGCCCTGGTCGCCTACCTCGACACGCGATACCCGGACTGGCAGGCCATCGGCAGCGACGACGGTCAAGAAGTACTGATCGATCCGTCCTCGGCCACCGTTCTCGACTTCGGGCGAATTCCGAGTGGTCTGATGGAGATGCCCGTTGATCTGCCCGACGTCATCGACCTCGATGACTTCGAGGTGGTGTTGGAGGCACCGATCTACCAGTTCGTCGATTCCCTCGGAGATCCATTGGCGCGGTATAGCGGTGTCGGTGTCGCCCTCGACGGGACCGGCGAGACGGTCGACTCGCTCACCATCGCCGCCATGCCCGCCGGTTCGTACCTGGAGGGGAATGACGAGGCGAACGTCGACTACACGCAGCCGATCAACGGTCACCTGCTGCGCGGTTGCGAAACCTTCGACATCACCGACGCGCATGAGGGAACGGGCGACGACAGGCGGTTCAGCTTCGACTGCGACACCGTGACCGTTGACGGCCTGACCATCGAGCGCGTGACGGACCGGGAGACCTACACCGCCGGCGACGTGACGATCGTGCGGCACACCGTCGTCGTCCATCAGCCCAACGGCACCGCGATGCGGATCAGCGTCGCCGCGTCCCAGCCGATCGGCTGGGAGCAGGGCCAAGGCGCGCCCGAGTCGCCGAGCATCTCGCTCGACGACCTGACCGACCTGGCGATGGCCCTGCCGGTGATCGACTTCTAGCGGCGTCGCATGGCATGTCTCGGGCCGACCGGTTCACTGGTCGGCCCGTTCGTCGTTTCGTCGATGCAACCTTTTCGCGCCGCGAATGCGTATGAAGCGCGACATCGCAGTGAGGAGAGCAATGCGAGCCGAGCAAGAGGCCGAGTTCCACGAGTACATGGCCGCACGCACAGACCGGATGCGGCGCTTCGCGTACTTGTACTGCGGCGACTGGCATCGCGCGGAGGACGCGGTTCAGACCGCTTTCATTCGCCTGTACGCCAAGTGGAATCGGGCCAAGCGCGCTTCGTTGGACGCCTACACCAGACGGATCGTCGTCAACGTCCTCATCGACGAGCATCGGCGTGGCTGGTTCCGGCGCGAACGCAGCCACTCGGAGCCGCTGGACACGGCCACGCCGACGGATCACACGGCCGACACCGAGGTTCGCATGGTCGTTCGGGCGGCGCTGGATCGCCTGCCGAGCAGGCAGCGGATCGCCGTGATTCTCCGTCACTGGGAGGACCTACCGGTCGAGCAGGTCGCACAGATCATGCGTTGCTCGACCGGCACCGTCAAGAGCCAGACCTCGCGGGGCTTGCAAACACTACGGGGTCTGCTGGCGGAATCGATTCAACGAACCGAAGGGGTTCCATCATGACAGAACGCATCGAAAACCTGCTCGATGCCGCGGCCGAACCGCCGTCCACTCCGTCCATCATCGACCATGACGGAATCGTCAGGGCCGGTCGAAGCCGTGCGCGCCGCAACAGGCTCGGCGTCATCGGCGGCTCCACCGGCGCGGTCGCGGCGATCGCGGCCATCGCGCTGCTCCTGCCCGCCATGACGTCGGCGGCACCGCCTCTGGTGAACGAGGCCACCGGACCCGACGTCGAAACCGGTGACGCCGTCGAGCAGCCGTACTTCCCGTACCCCGAATTCGAACCCGACCCGAACCTGAGTTACGAGTGGAGATGGGTCGACGAGGGGACGACCACCGACGCGACGGCCGCGTACTCCGAGAGCCTGGTCGACTGGATCGAGCGGTTCGACGTCGACATCACCCCGGCAAACGACGAGCTGCCGGATCTCCCCGACGATCGGCTCCTCAGCCTGTATCGAGCCGAACGGCAGCTCGTCGGCTACGACGGGAACGCCGACGACACCCCGATCGGCGCCCCGGTGCCCCACTATGGAGCCAAGTTCGACGTCAAGCCGACGGACCACGAACTCCGGGTCGAGATCGTGATCGAAATCTGGGCCAACGGAAGCTACGAACCGGGCGAAGGAGCGACGGTCCCATACCTGTACAGCTGCCAGGATCGGGATCCGGGCCCCGCCGCGTTCCAGGCCGGTGCCAAACGCACCTGCGGCGAGAAGGTCACCAACGACGGCGAATCCGTCGTCGACCTCACCGAACTGGTCTACGGGGACTTCGACGGCGAGCCCTACTCCTTGATGGACAAGGCCGTCATCCTCTATCGCTCGGACGGGGTCGCCATCCAGATCTCACAGATCTCCCCTGGCGCGGAAGACGATGACGGGGCGCCGATCGACACGTCCTACTTCACAACGGAGGAACTGACGGCGCTCGCGACCTCGATGCCCGAGGCCATCGTCGAATAGCCACGATAGACGCACCACCCGGCGGCGCGCCCATTTCGGCGCGCCGCCGTCGACGTCATCGAAGGCCGCGTTGGTCGCGTCGCGTGCCCGGCGAAAAAATCGAACGGCCGCTGTGGTCCCCCCGCGCCTCCTCGGTGTCTGTATTCATGACGACAACCGACAAGGAGACCCGGATGCGCGACGACCATCACGGCGACTTCCAGAACTATGTGACGGCGCGCCCTCCCGCGATGCGCTACTTCGCCTACTTGTCCTGCGGGGACTGGCACCGCGCCGAGGACGCGACGCAGATCGCGTTCGAACGGCTCTACGGCGCGTGGCATCGCGCCCGGCGAGACTCCCTCGACGCCTATACCCGACGCATCATCGTCAACACGCTGATCAACGAGGGCCGCCGGGGCTGGTTCCGCCGCGAGCGATCCGCGGCGGCCATGCCGGAACCACCGCCGGACGATCACGCCCCCGACGAGCGTCTGTCCCTTCTAGAGGCTCTGGCGCGGCTTCCCGCGCGGTGCAGGGCGACCGTGGTGCTCCGGTACTGGGAGGACCTCTCCGTCGCCGAGACTGCCGTGGTGATGCGCTGTTCGGAGTCCACCGTCAAGACTCAGACGGCCCGCGCGTTGCGCACGCTCCGCGATCTCCTGTCCATCTCCGCAGAAGGAGCGGCGCGATGACCGACGACCTGAAAGACCTGTTCTCCGAGCACACCCCGATCGACGCTCCGCCGCCGCGATACACCAGCACGGACCTGATCGAAGGCGGACGCCGACGGGTCCGCCGGCAGCGCGCCCGAATGGCCACACTGGTCACGGCCGTGGTCGCCGCGATCGCGGTCACCACCGTCAGTCTGCTTCCCATGGGGAACGACGAATCCGCCCCACCGGCGAACATCGACGACCTGGAGTACGACTATCCCGATCTCGATCTCGAACCGTCCCAATTCGACGACTACGGCTGGCAGCTCGTCCGGGGACCGAACGAGAACGACGACACGGTCTCCTACACGAAGGCCGTCGACATCTGGTCCAGCGACCGCGCCATCACTCTGTCGCCGACCAGGGTTGGGCCCTATGTCGACGAAGACGACTTCATCCCGCCGAACGTGATGAAGCGATTCCTTGCCGGTTTCTACGACTCCGCGTCCGAGGACTTCGTCGGTGGGGCGATTCCGCGCTACGCGACGGCCTTCACGGCTCGACACGAGGGGCGCTCCGACGCCTCGGTCTTCCAGCTCGAGGTCCTCGCTCGCGGCGACTACCCCAGGAATGCGGGCGCGGGACCGGAGTTCCTCGTCGACTGCGAACCGTCCCCGTCGAGTGGTCGTGGATCCGCCGCCGTACGCGTCGATCGCACGTGCACGGAGTTGACGACGAGCAACGGGGAGCGGGCGGTCCAGGCGATCGAGCTGCGCTATCGCGGCGAGGACGAGACCCTGGCGTACCGCGTCGACGTGACGGTGCTGTTCCGAGAGGACGGCACGGCCGTGATCGTCACCGAGAGGAGCGAGATCGACGATCCGACGGACCCGCCGGTGTTCGGACCGGCCGAAGGACTGGAACTGGCGGAACTCATGCCGGACGTTCCGGTCCGGTAGGACGACGTTTCACGCGGGCGGGCCGACAACGGCCCGCACGCACGCGTCCTCAGTCTCGGGAGCGGATCGTCTCCTTCAGCCTCGCGATCGCGAAGCCCCACGCCTGGCCGGGTTTCGGTTTGGGCGGAACGGATATCTCCTCGGGGTTCGTCAGGACGTCGATGAGTACCGGACCGGGTTCCGCCAGGGCCTCCGCGAGCTGCTCGCGCAGGCGCTCGGGTTCGGTGATGCGAACGCCGCTCATGCCGGTGGCACGCGCGATCGCGGCGAGGTCGGGATTGTCGAGGACGGTCCCGAACTCGGGCAGTCCGGCCTCCTCCTGCTCCAACTTGACCATGCCGAGACGGTGATTGTCGAACACGACGAGCTTCACCGGAAGGTCGTGCGCCACCGCCGTGAGCAGGTCCCCCATCAACATCGTGAGCCCGCCGTCGCCGCAGAACGCGATGACCTGACGGCTCGGGTCGCAGGCGGCCGCGCCGAGCGCCTGCGGCATGGCGTTGGCCATCGATCCGAGGTTGAAGGAACCGATGAGACGCCGTCCCTGAGTGAAGTCGACGAAGCGGGCTAGCCACACCGCGCACATTCCCGTGTCGACGGTGAACACGGCGTCGTCGTCGGCCAGTTCGCTGACGGCCGCGGCGACGGCTTCGGGCCGGATCAGGTCGCCCGGATTGTCGACACCGCCTCGCACCCGACCGACCAGAGTGGAGTCATAATCGGGGTGGGCCAGTTTCGCCTGGCCGCGCCGCCACGAGGCATACTCCTCCTGCGCCTTCGGCAGGTGCTCGGTGTTGGCGTTGCCGTGGATCCGGGACAGCAGGGCGTCGATCGTCTCGCCCGCGTCGCCGACGAGACCGACGTCAACGCCGACGCGGCGTCCGATGTGGTCGGCGACGGTCTCGATCTGGATCACCCGTGCCTCGTCGGGATACCAGTCGCGGTAAGGGAAATCGGTGCCGACCATGATCAACAGGTCGGCCCGGCGCAGCGCTGACGCCGCCGCCGGGTTGCCGATCAGACCGGTCTGGCCGACCTGATACGGGTTGTCCCAGTCGAAGGTCTCCTTGCCTTTCAGGGTGACGACGATCGGCGCGGACAGGTGCTTGGCGAGCGCGATGACGGGACTGCGCGCGGCGGAGGCCCCGATGCCGGCGAGGATCGTCACCCGGTCGGCGGCGTTGATGAGCGTCGCGGCTCGGTCGAGGTGGACGGCGGCCGGCACGGTGGTGCTGACCCCGGTGAACGCGGTGATGGTGCGTTCGTCGCTGACGGTGCGGGGGCCGATGTCACCGGGAAGACTGACGACGGCGACGCCGCGTTTGGCCATCGCCGCGGCGATGGCCTGTTCGAAGACGCGCGGCACCTGGGACTCGCTGGTGATGGTGTGACAGTAGACGGCCACGTCGCTGAACAGCCGATCGTTGTCGATCTCCTGAAAGTAGTTCGAGCCCATCTCGGACAGCGGTACCTGACCGACGACGGCGAGGACGGGGGCATGGCTCTTGGCCGCGTCGTAGAGGCCGTTGAGCAGGTGGACGCCGCCGGGACCGACGGTTCCGGCGCACACGCCGAGCCGTCCGGTCAGTTGGGCGGACGCCCCGGCCGCGAAGGCCGCGACCTCCTCGTGTCGCGTGCCGATCCAGGAGATGCCGGCGGTGCGGCGGATCGCGTCGGTGACGCTGTTGAGCGCGTCCCCGACGACACCGAACACGTGCGGGACGCCGCAGGCGACAAGCCCGTCGACGAGTGTCTGACTCACTGTGGTTGGCACTGTATTCCCCGTCTTCCCGTTGAGTTAGCCGTCGAAAGTGTCCGCCGAAGCGCGGTTCCAGTAGTCGTCCCACTGAGGTGGTGGGTCGGCGAGCAGTTGCCCGGGAAGGAGTTGCGGGTGGATCACGCCGAAGGGACGCACGATGTCGGTCCCGGTCCGACGCATGAGATGGTGCGAGCGCAGTTGCTCGGGCCCGGTGAGTCCCATCGCGGCGATGAGCGCCTGCGCGCTGCGGACGGTCTCGTGTTGAAAGCGGCGCACGCGCTCGGCCTTGTCCGTGATGACGAGCGCTCGCGTCCGCTTTGGGTCCTGTGTGGTCACCCCGACCGGGCAGGTGTTGGTGTGGCAGCGTTGTGCCTGGATGCAGCCGAGCGCCATCATCATGGCGCGGGCGGCGTTGGTGTAGTCGGCGCCTTGGATGAGCCGCTTGACGATGTCGACTCCGGAGGAGACCTTGCCGCTCGCGCCGATCGCGATGTGCGGCTTGACGTCGCAGCCGACGAGGACGTTGCGAACGACCACAAGGCCTTCGGTGAGCGGCAGCCCCACGTGGTCCTCGAACTCCAGTGGTGCCGCCCCGGTGCCGCCTTCGCTGCCGTCGACGATGATGAAGTCGGGCAGGATTCCGGAGGCGAGGATCGCCTTGCCGATGGAGGCGACGGCGACGGGGTTGCCGACGCACAGTTTGAATCCGGTCGGTTTGCCGCCGCTGGCCGCTCTCAGCCGGGCGACGAACTCGAGTAGTCCGACGGGTGTGTGGAATGTGGAGTGCGCCGGCGGGGAGACGCATTTGACGCCCACCGGGACGCCGCGGGCCTCGGCGATCTCGGAGCTCATCTTGGCGGCGGGCATGACCCCGCCGATTCCGGGTTTCGCGCCCTGGGACAGTTTCACCGAGATGCAGCGGACTGACGGGTGTTGGGCCTTGTCCCGGAACGCCGCTTCGTCGAAGGTGCCGTCGTCGCTGCGGCAGCCGAAGTAGCCGGAGCCGATCTCCCACACCAGATCGCCGCCGTGTTGAAGGTGGTGACGCGACAGGCCGCCCTCTCCGGTGTCGTGGGCGAATCCGCCGAGTGCCGCGCCCCGGTTGAGGGCGAGGATCGCGTTGGCGCTCAGGGCACCGAAGCTCATCGCGGAGACGTTGAGGAGCGCCATCGAGTACGGTTGCGAGCATTGTGGACCACCGACGGTGACGCGGTGCTGCTCGGTGGGTGGCACCAAGGGAGTCATCGAATGCGCGAGGAATTCGGCGCCGACGTCGTAGACGTCGAGTTCGGTGCCGAACGCCTTCTCCTGGTTGGCGCCCTTGGCGCGTTCGTAGACGAGCGAGCGGGCGTCGCGGTCGAAGGGGCGGCCGTCCGTGTTGCGTTCGACGAAGTACTGCTGCATCTCGGGCCGGATCGCCTCCAGCGCGGACCGGAAGTGACCGATGACGGGGTAGTTGCGCAGGATGCTGTGCCGTCGTTGCGCGAGGTCGTACGCGCCGAGCAGGAGCAGCGCGATGAGCGGGACGGCCGCGAACCACCACCACGGGGACCAGAGGAGACTCGCGACGACGGCGAGCGGCGCACCGATGAGCGCCGCCAGCGGCGTGAGGAACCGCCTCATCGAGCGTCCTGGTGTGACGGTGCCGTCTCCCCCATGCGCGGAACCATATCGGACGGAATGCCCAGGTGGGAGGGGTT
>NZ_CBCRZX010000079.1:0-11738 GCF_965137155.1 Stackebrandtia soli | reverse complement strand
GGCCACCGCCGGAACCCAACCCCCAGACGATCACGAGAAAGGACGCGAATGATGTCCAGCTCCGCTGAAGAACTACTCATGGCCGTTTCGACCGCCGAGGCTCAATCCCGTGAAACGACGGCGATGATTTACGCGGCCACGTCCGCCGCCGAGCACACGGAGAGCGCGTTCCACATGTCCGGTGGCCACGACAAACTCACGCTGATCACCGTCATCCGCGCCGCTTTGGACGAGGCCACGGCCTACAGTCCCAAGTAGACAATAAGCTGGGAGAGGCGCACGCCTGGACCGCCCAACTCAACACCGGTTACTGACCCCACCCTCAGCCACCCCAATCATCCACTTTGGGTTTTCCACAATGCGTTCATCATCCACAGGCCACCGAAACACGACTTGACGCCCACGCCTGGCACCCCTCTACGCTCGTATGCATGGGGCGGAGGTTTGGAGGCCCCTCGGGCTGGTGTGATCCCCATTAGGACGAACACCGCGACGCGGCATTGGATTCTGGCATCGTCATCCCACCGGAGAGCACGCCACGACTTGACGATCCCGACAACAAGGGCACACGCGAGAACTGGCGCCGCCGACACGGAAAACGCCGGCCAAGCCACAATGGTCCCACCACACCGCACGACACCCCACCGCCCACCGCACCACGGACCACGGACCATCACGCCCGCACGCGCGTTCAACACGACGCCCAGTCCGGCTCGGTGGAAAGGAAACTCGGCCAGCCTCGGTGATATAAAACGCGGGATCACCTGGGGCACAACGAAACTCATGACAAAAGGCACGAGCCGTGCGCCAGTGGCTCTCGTTCGGCTCCCCGACCTTCCGGGCGCCGTACGGCGCGGTGAGCCTCACACGGTATCGGTCATCCGGGCGATGAGGAATTCGAGCCGTTCGTCCTGCCCGGCCAAGGGAATGCGGCCGCCGTCCGACAGGACGGCCATGCCGTGCAGCGCGCTCCAGATGACCTCGGCGAACAGTTCGCGGCGGTCATTGTCCCGACGAAAACAGCTGACGAACTCGTCGAAACAAGCTCGCAACGAGGGCGGCGTCTCGGCACTCGCGAACTTCAAATCGGTCGGCAGGATGAACATGGCCTGATACAGGGCAGGGCGCTCGGTCGCGAAATCGAGATAGGCGCGGCATACGGCGCCCAATGCCAGTCCGAGTTCGGGGGCGGCTCGCCGTGCCCGGTGAAGCTCGGCGGCGAGTTCGTCGAACCCGACGAGAGCAACGGCGCTCACGATGGCGTCCTTGCCGTTGAAGTGGCTGTACAGCACCGGCTGGCTGTACTCGACGCGTTCGGCCAGCCGCCGAGTCGTCACCGCGTCCCAACCCTCGGTCTCCGCGAGTTCCCGTGCGGCCGTGATTATCAGTTGATGGCGTTGGGCGCGTTCACGTTCGCGGCGCTCGCTGATGGCGGACATAACAAACATCATAGCAACGCTAGACATTCTGCCGAGGATAGAGTAACTTCGCTATCAATCCTAGCGCCGCTAGATCTTACTATCGTGGAGAAGCCGACTCATGCTCATCACTATCGCCAACGTCATCGCCGGATTGATCGGCGCGGGCATCATCATCATCGGTGTGCGCGCCTTCTGGGCACCACAGGCAGCTGTCGGCTTCGGCATCCCCGACACCCGAACAGAGGACCCGAACTTCCAAGCGTGGTTGACCGTCAAAGCCGTGCGCGACATTGCCTCGGGTGTCTTCATCCTCATCCTGTTGGCTGGAGCGACCCCCCAACTGTTGGGGTGGTTCATGCTGGCCGCCGCCGGCATACCCATCGGCGACGCACTGATCGTGTTGCGCAACAAGGGCCCCAAGGCCATCGTCTACGGCGTCCACGCGTCCACCGCCGTCGTGATGTTGGTGAGCAGCGTGTTCCTGCTCATCGGGTAGTGGCACGCACACCGTCGGCACGGGGCTGTCGTCAGCACAGCGGGAAACCGAGGTCGAACACACCACCCCGAGCCGTCACGGCTGGCGGAAATCATTGGCCCATCGAAATAAGCGACTGACGCGTGGACGCGTGCTCGGCGGATACCCGTCGAGCACCGGCCGCGTTCTGATGTTCGCGTCGCCCGGGAGGTCCCACCCGGAATCGACGGGATCAGACGGCCGCGGTGCCGGTCGCCATGGCTTCGCGCATGCCCTGGTTGGCGAGGCGGTCGGCGCGTTCGTTCTCGGGGTGACCCGCGTGGCCCTTGACCCAGAACCATTCGACGGTGTGCCGCGCCATCGCCTCGTCGAGCCGCTGCCACAGGTCGACGTTCTTGACGGGCTGCTTCGCGGCCGTCCGCCACCCGTTGCGCTTCCAGTTGGCGATCCACTGTGTCACACCATTGCGGACGTACGTGCTGTCGGTGTGCACTCGCACGACGCAGGGGCGTTTCAACGATTCCAGGGCCTCGGCGGGCGCCGTCAGCTCCATGCGGTTGTTGGTCGTCTCGCCGGATTCGCCGCCGCACAGTTCGCGTTCGTGTTCGCCGTATCGAAGGAGCGCGCCCCAGCCGCCGGGTCCGGGGTTCGGGCTGCACGCGCCGTCGGTGTAGATGTCCACGATCCGTTCCGTCACGAGCGAACCATACGGCTTCTGATGGTGGGCGGCGGCGGCCGGGCACAACCGCCGCCGCCCGTCCCGTCGAGCCGGGAGCCTGGAGGCCGTCTCGTCGTCAGGGTCGGCTGCGGCGGCGCGACCCTCGACGAGGCCGACCTTTACGGCTCGGCGGGCCCGGCGTAGAGGAATCCACCGGGGTTCTGCGGGTCGGCGACGAGCAGGACGTTGTCGCCGATCCGCGGGATTTGAAGTTTGGAGACGACCGTCCGCATCGGCAGTTCCTGGCCGGTGTCGACGATCCGCAGGGCGAGGTCGACGACCGGGTCGAAGTTGATGAGCTGCCCCGTGTCGGCCAGGTTCGTGACGACGGCGCGGGTGGTGGGGGCGCCGCTGGCCCGCAGCTGCGCGGCGATGGTGCCGGACTGCATCGACTGGATGCTCTGTTGGATGCGGTTGAAGTCGTTGTCTCCGACGAACGCCTTGGTCAACCTCCCGTAGAAGCCCTTGCCCTCGGCGATCTGACCGATCATGTCCATTCCGCGTTCTTCGCGGCTCTTGCGTTTTCCGAACAGGCCCATGACATTCCTCTTTTCGTTGTCGACGGGTCGCGTCTCCCACGGGAACCGGGGGCCGTACGGTGGTGGCCGTGCCGTGGGTGATGCGTTGTCGTCACCGTATGAGCGGTCCGGCCCCTACCGATCCCGGATTCGCGGTGACACGCGCTCGGCCCGTATCGTGTGGCCATGTCGACACCCCCGAGTGAGCCCGCCGCGATGGTGCCCCGCGCACGTGCCGTGGACGAGGCGTGGCGGGCGATCGGCGCGGGCGTGGAATCGTTGAGCGGGCCGGATGGCGGACCGTTGACGCGGACGGTGAAACTCCTGCTGTTGCCGCTGGTGATCCGGCCGACGTTGCGCCCGGAGTTGGCCGCCGACGTCCTGTCTCTCACCGACGCGGCGCGACTGCGGGAACTGTTGACGGAGGCCGCCGGGACCTTGCGCGCGACCTCGGCGTGGTTCGCGTTGATGAAGCGGGCGCGTCGCCGGTCTCGTGTCGTCGCGGGCAATCCGCAGGACAGGTACTTCCCGGTGTGCTTCGAGCTGGCGGCGACGCATGGCGCGCCGACGCCGGACACCGAGGTCATCGCGGACCGCCGCGTCGCCGAGCTCGCCGAACTCGACGGCGGTCGAACCGTCGACGCGTTGAAGGTTTACCTGCGCGACAACGCGCACCGGATCCGTCTGGCGCGCTCGATCGACCGGCACTGGCGGGACCGGGACGTGTCCGTGTCCGACCCTGCGACGTCGGTCGCGGCCGCGGTTCGAGTGCTGACGGGTTGCGGGGATCGACGGACTCGGCGGGACGCGACGGCGGAGCTCGCGAAGATGGCAGACGCGGGCGACGGCGCGAACGTCGGCGCGGCGATGTGGAGTGACCGTTCGAACCTGTGGGGCGCCGAGGACTTCCCCGCGTCCCTGCGGTTGAGCGATCGGGCGGTCCCGGCGCGGCCCGAGATCGGGACCGGGTCGTCGACGGCGTCGCTTCCCGCTCCCCTCGATCGAACACTCCATGATCGACTGTTCATTGTGTTGAGAGGGTCGCGGCGGGAGAGCCTGCCGCCCGTGCCCGAACTCGCCGCCACCGAGGCCGGTCGCTGCTGCGCCCCGCTCGGACTGCTCGACGAGACGCTGCGGGTCGCCCTCGTCGTCGGGGGTCGCCTCGCGGTCGGGCTGGACCCGTTGGGCGGCAATGCGACACCGCTGGCCGACACGTCCGCGCACCACGCCGTCAACGGTCGGTTCCGTCGGGAGGCGTCCGTGCTGCGGGCGCGCCGGATGACGACCGGACCCGACACCGAGGGCGGGACGCTCGCCGAGCTCGCCGAGGAACTGCGCACCGTCTGGATCGCCTACATGAGACGTCTGTGGGTACGCCTGCACGGCCGCGACACCCACTCCGAACCCCTGACCGACGGGACCGAGCTGTGGGACCTCCTCGACGGCGTCGCCCGGTCGATCGTCATGGACCACCGCGCGAAAGTCCGTCAGGCGCTCCGCGCCCTCACCGCGAGCGAGACCGCCGATGCCTGACCAGCCATACGAACCCGTACCCGTCACCGTCGCCCCGGACGGCTCCGTCATCGTCGGGGACGAACCCGACACCGACGACTTCACCGCGCTCGTCCTCGACGTCGCGGGCGGCTCGCTGACCTGGCCGCTCCTCACCGATCGCCCGCCCACGGCATGGCTGTCCGACCCCGCGACCGCCGCCGACTGGCTGTGGTCGCTGTACGGCGAGGCCGTCGCGGTCGCCGTCGACGGGACGACCCGTGACGGTGTGACCCGAACCGTCACCGCCGTCCGCACACCCGCATCCGCGCTCGCGCGCCGACTCGCGTGGGGGCACTGGGCGTCGCGCTGGTGGCCCGCGTCCACCATCGACGGTATTCCCGCACTACCGTCCGATGTGCTCGGTCTGGAGCTGGTCGCGTTGACCCACCGCAACCAGTCCATCCTCGACCCCGAGGTCGCCGCCGACGACATCACCGACCTCCTCCGCGTCCACGAGCCCGCCGTCGAAACGCTCGTCACCTGGTGGCGCGCGGATCGCGGCCCCGTCGGGCACACCGTCGCGGCTCTGTTGCGCACCCTCGTCCACGCCGCCGACGCCGAGGGCGTCGACTCGCCCGCGCTCGACGCGGCCGCCGAAGCACTCGACGGCGCCCCTGCCCCGGCCGCGATGCCGAACTTCGCTCGCCCCGGCGACTTCGCCCTCGCGGCGGGCGACAGCACCGCGACCGGGAGGGTCATCGCGTCCGGTTTCGGAGTCAACGACTGGCGCCGCTACCCGCCCGGCCTGGTCGACGCGGCAGAGGACGCCGTCTCGTGGACCGCCCGCGCGTCCGGTGCCGCACGGCGCATCGACGTCGACGTCGCCGCGGGCGAACTCGCCGAACCCACCGCCCGGCTCGCCGCCGAGGTGGTCCTCAACGGGGACACCCAGACCCGCATCCGGCTGCGGCCCGGCGACGGCGCGTGGCGCGGCGGCACCGAGCTGGCCGGCCCCGTCACGACCGCCACCCGCTTCGACGTCGGCGTGCTGCTACCCGGCTTCGACCAGGGCGAACTACCCGACGCGCGGGATCGACGCGACGCCGTCCGCGCGCACGCCCGCGCCCGACTGGCCGCCGCGACGACAGGTGCGAGGACCGATGAACCGTTCCTCGCCGAGCTCATCGCCGCCGCGACCGAGTCGATCTGACCAGAATGGACATCGTGGAGGTACGTCGTGACTGACGAACCGGACGGCGGCATCCCGCACGACGTCGTCGAACGCATCAACGCCGGAGGAGTCACCGCCCTCGAGCACGTCGCGGCCGGAGACCTGCCGGCCGCTACCGCGGTATACCGAGAACTGTTGGCGCTCATTGAAACCATCGAATCGAACCCCGACGTCGTCTTCGTCCGCGCGCATCTGCTCGGCGCACTCGCCGGACTCATGTACGACCAAGGCCGGCTCGCCTCCTCCGCGACCGCGTTCCAGGAGGCGTACGAACTCGCGATGTCCGTCGCCGACGAGCCGATGGGACCGAACGGTCGGCTGTCCTGGCTCGACACCACGATCACCATCCTCATCGGATACGCCGAGACGATCCACAAGACCGCAGAATTCGACACCGCCAACCAGCTGCTCGACCAGGCGGAACGCCTCATCGACGAGCTCGGCGACGCCGGGGATCGCAGCGCGCAACTCAACACCACCCGCGCCACCCTCCTCATGAGCAAGGGCGACTGGGCGCGCGCGGAACAACTGCTCGTCGTCACCATCGACACGACCGATCCCGACAGCCCGTCCCTCGGCTACCTGCACACCATGCTCGGCCGGACCTATGCCTTCACCCGACGATTGGACGACGCGGAGGACCAGTTCCAGCAGGCCGCCGACGCCTTCGCCGCGATGCCGTGGCCCGTCCCCACCGGTGAACTACTCGCCGACCGCGCCAACCTCGCCCAACAGCGCGGCGACAACGACACCGCCACCACCCTCTACACCGAGGCCGCGGCCGAGTTCACCCGCCTCGGAAGGGACGGCGACCTGGCGATCTGCCAGCAGGCCCTCGCGACACTCGCCACCGACGGCGACACCGCCGACCAACTTCTCATGGACAGCCTGCGCCGCTTCACCGAACTCGACATGAGCCTCGCCGCCGCCGACACCATGATCCTCATCGGACGACGGGCCTTCGACCGCGGAGACGTGTACGCGACCCACCACTACCTGACGACGGCCCGCAAGAACTACCACCGGCACGGCATCCAGGAACGGTGCGCACAGATCGACTACCTGTTCGCGGCGGCGATCGAGACCGGCCTCGAGAACGGCGCCCACGACGCCCACGAACGAAAGGCCGTCGACGAGGCGCTCGCGGCGACCCTTCCCGCAGCGCTGTACCTCGAGTCGGTCCGATACGACTTCGCGTCCGGTCACGCACGCGCCCAATGGCTCGCGCTCGCCGAGGAGGCCATGAACCTGGCGTTCCGGCTGGCACTGCGACGCGGCGACCAGGGCCTCCTCTTCGAACTGGTCGAGTTCCGCTGCGCCGGGGCACCGCTGTCGTTGGCGTCCCCCACGGAGCCGACATCCCTGGAAGAACTGCCCGACACCGATGTTCACCCCGACGGCGGCGGCGAACCGTCGCACTCCCTCGGTCGCGCCGCCGCCGAGGCCGCCGCTTCGGAGGGTCTGCGCGTCGGACCGCCGCCCGGCATCGTGATGTCGGCCGGATTCGGCCGCATCGCGCTCAGCGAATACATCGACACCGCCCGGGAACGGTACGGCGTGCCCATCATCGGACCGGAGAGGACGAACTCGTGGTGAACCCCCGACCGACCGTCCAACTCAGACTCGCCGACGCGGGCGACCTGCACATGACGTGGCGCTGGCTCAACGCGAACGCCGCCTACGGCACCGGATACTCGCCGCCCGAACGCATCGCCGAGCCGCTCGGCGAACTCACCGAGGCGCTCCCCGGCTCGGGTTCGCCCGAACGCCTCCGCGCGGCCTTCGCCGGCGCGCTCGCGTCGCCCGAGTCGGAGCTTCGACTCATGCGGCGACTCGCGGAGGTCTTGTGGCCGAAACCGTTGACGGAACAGCTGCGGCAGGCGAACGACCTCGGGTTTCGGGCGCTGGTGCGTCTTCAACCGTCGCCTCGGGTCGCGGCCGTGCCGTGGGAACTGCTCGCCGTCGACGACGAGGGCACGCGGCTCCTCGACCTCGCGGACTTCGTCACGGCGGCGCCGATCTCGCTGCGCGCCGGTAAGGCCGTCTCGGAGACGTCACGCCGCGAGAACGTGCCGACGGCGGCGACGACCGTCTACGTGCTCGATCCGGCGGTGCCCGGCGTGGGTAGGGGCGCGGGTCTCGGTTCAGTGCTCGGCGACGTCGCGGCCGACCCCCAGTTGACGGCCTTCGCCGAACGCGTGATCGCGGCCGGCGACGCAGCGCCTCGGGTCTCCGAACCGGTGGAGCTGTTTCGTCGCGGCGATCTCGACCGCGATTGGCTCGGGGAGCGACTTCGCGCGGGAGCCAGTCGGCTGTTCTACGTCGGTCACGTCACCTCGGCGGCGGTCGAGGGTGGACAGAGCGAGGACGCGCGACTGCATCTGGCCTGCGGCGCCGACACCTCCGGTCTCGCCGAAGCGGTGCGCGGACATCGTCCACTATCGGCCAAGGATCTGCTGTTGGGCGATCTGCCGTCCAAAGCGGACGGACGCGCGGGCGGCGCGATCTGGCCCGCACCACCACGCGTCGCCCTGATCGGCTGCGAGAGCGGCGGCGACACGCGATTCGCCGAGTCCTTCGGGCTGGCGTCGGCGATGCTGCACAACGGCGCCGAACTCGTCACGGCGGCGAAGTGGATCCTCCCGACGAACCTCGCCTTTCACCGGCTCGGCGGGATCGACCCCGCCGAGCGTCCACTGTCGTCGTTGATCGTGGCGGTCGACGACGCGCACGCCGCCGCCGACCCGATCGCGACCCTCGCCGACTGGCAGCGGGAACGCCTCGCGGCATGGCGCGCCTCGGGCGCACTGGCGGACGCGCCCCTCCTCTGGGCCGCGCTCACGTCCATTGTGTTGTGACCGGTCTTCCGTTCAGGGACAGTTGACCCATTCGTCGGAGCCGTCGCTGAAGAACTGGTGCTTCCAGATCGGCAGCCGCGCCTTCACCTCGTCCACGAGACGCGCGCATGCCTCGAACGCCGCCGCCCGATGGTCGGCGGACACCGCCGCGACCAGGGCCGCGTCCCCGATGGTGAGGTCGCCGATGCGGTGCGAGACCGCCACGGCGCCCACGCCATCGAGCGCGGCGATGTCCGCCGCGACCTCCGCCAGGACAATCTCCGCGTCGGGATGGCCCTCATAGGTGAGCCGGTCGACGCTGCGGCCGTGGTCGTGGTCGCGGACGACGCCTGCGAAGGAGACGATCGCGCCGTACCGATCGGCGGCGACGCGGATCTCGTGTTCCGACACGAGAATCGGCTCCAACGCGATGCGGCTGTAGATCACGCCGCGGCCCCCGGCACGGGGACGAAGCGGACGCGGTCACCGGCCGACGCGGACGTTCCCGGGTCGATCACGACGAAGCCGTGTCCGCCCGCGAGACCGCGCAACATGGACGATCCAGTGTGTCCCGTCGGGTAGGCGAGACCGTCGTGGTCGATCCGCACGAGCGCGAGGTGCGTGTCATCGCCGCGACCGGCGATGTCGGCGCCGAGCGTCACCTTCGACAGCGGCGCCAGGCTCCGTCCCGACATCCCGTCGATGAGCGGGACGACGAGCGACACGAGCGCGACGACCGCGGACTGCGGGTTCCCCGGCAGACCGGCGACGAAACGTCCACCGGGCAGAGCGGCGATGAGCATCGGGAAGCCCGGCCGCACGGCGACGGAGTCCACGATGTACTTCGCGTCGAGGGCGTCCAGCGCGGCGTGCAGGTGATCGCGCGGGCCGCGCATGGTGCCGCCTGTGGTGCAGACGATGTCGGCGTCGTCGAGGGCCGCGCGGATGACGGCGATGTGCGATTCGAGCGTGTCCTCGATCGGACCACGCGGCGAGAAGCCGGGCACGGTGCCCGCGCCGAAGCGGCGCAGGATGTTCGGCACCATCGGGCCGAGGGCGTCACGAACCTGGCCGGGCCTGGGCGCGCCCGTCGTGGCGAGTTCGTCGCCGAAGACGAGCACCGCGGCGCGCGGTTTCGGCCGGACGTCGATGGCGTCGTGCCCGGTCGCGGCGGCGAGACCGAGTACGGCGGGGGTAACCGCCGCGCCCGCCGGGAGGAGTTCCTCTCCGTCGGCGGTCTCCTCGCCTATCTCGCGCCATTCCGGCTTCGGTCGGGCCTCCCCGGTCACCCGGTCGTCCGCGTCCACCGTGGAGTTCTCGGTGCGAATGATGGCCTCGGTCCCGGGCGGGACCATCGCGCCCGTCGCGACCTCGATCGCCTGGCCCGCTTGGATGTTGGGCGCTGTCTGTCCTGCTAGGACTTGACCGGACAGGCGCCATGGTCCGCCGCCCGCGACGGCGTAGCCGTCGACGCTGGACGTCGGGAACGCCGGGAGCGGCCCGAGCGCCGTGAGGGGTTCGGCGAGCGTCGTCGCATCGGCGTCGGCGAGTTTCATCCGGGCCGGGGGCAGTTTTGCGGCGAGTCCGGCTGCGTGGGTGTTCTCGCGCGCGGCATCCCACGTCGGTGTGCTCATGCGTCCTCCCTTTCGTGATCTCCATCATGGAGTTGTTGGATAGTGTGGACGATTATTGGCGACAGGACGGCGAGGCCGTCCCGAGCGGCGCCGGTCGATCCGGCGAGATTGACGATGAGCGTGCGACGGGCGATACCGGCGAGACCGCGCGAGATCGCCGCCATCGGGGTGTGGATGGCGCCGTATGCGCGGATCGTCTCGGCGATACCGGGGATCGGGCGATCGATGAGCTCCGCCGTCGCCTCGGGAGTCCGATCGGTGCTGGTCACGCCCGTCCCTCCGGAGGTCAACACGACGTCGACGCGGTCGTCGACGGCTCGCCGCAACGCTTCGGCGACGTCAGGGCCGTCGGCGACGACGACGGGATCGCCGACGTCGAAGCCGAGGTCGGCGAGCCCGCTGACGAGGATCGGTCCACTCGTGTCGGTGTAGACGCCGGTGGCGGCACGGGTCGACGCGACGATAACGACTGCTCTCAAGGGCGACGCCAGCTTCCGGTCTTGCCGCCGTCCTTGGCGAGCACACCGACGTCCGTCAGTGTCGCGGCCGGGTCGACGGCTTTGATCATGTCGATGATGGTCAGTCCGGCGACGGCGACGGCGGTAAGCGCCTCCATCTCGACGCCGGTGCGATCGGCGGTCTTCGTGCGCGCCGTGATCGTGATGGTCGACTCGGCGACCTCCAGATCGACGGCGACGCCGTGCAGTGCGATCGGATGACACAGTGGAATCAAATCGGGAGTGCGCTTGGCGCCCATGATGCCCGCGAGCCGGGCTGCGGAGAGAACGTCGCCTTTGGGCAGGCCGTCTCCGCTGATCGCGGCGGTCACGTCCGGGGTCGTGTGGACGATGCCGGAGGCGACGGCGGCGCGCGCGGAAACGTCCTTGGTGGTCACGTCCACCATCCGGGCGGATCCACGCGAGTCGATATGCGTCAGGTGCGGCGTTTTCGTCACCAATGCAGTCTAGAGGTTGTTCCGCCGTCTCAGGGCGTGCGAGGCGCGTGGCAGGGCGTCACTCGACGAGGCGGAGGACCGTCCGCCTGTGGGTGTCGAGCGAGGACGGTTGTCGCGAGTGGTCGGTCCGGCCGCCTGGACCGGGCTTTCGACTTGATGTGGCCGGTCTCTTGTGTCTCGTCTCGTCCGCGCGACACGGTCCCGCGCCAGCGAAGTGCCCCGGCCTCCGGCTTGATGGGGCGGTTTGCCAGGTGGCCCGAGACTTACGGCTTGGTGGCGCGGAGTGCCAGGTGGCCACAGGCTTTCGGCTTGGTGGGGCGGGCGTACGTGGCCAAGGCTTTCTGCGGTGACAGCGCGGAGACCCACCAAGCCGCGAAAAATGACCACGACCAGACCGCAAGCTCCCAGGTCGGAACCCTCCTGCGCGGCGGCGGCCCGGTCTCCCGGCTTGGTGG
>NZ_CBCRZX010000078.1:0-11811 GCF_965137155.1 Stackebrandtia soli | reverse complement strand
GCCCCGCGTCGTGCCGGGGCTCACGCCTGAAGTCGGAGTAATGTCGATCATCGTGGGGTACCACCGGGTGAAGCGCCGGGCGGGCGGGGTTGACGCGCGGGGGCGGGGGAACCGTTCTGTGTCGCGACGGGAACGACAGTGGACGGACATTGAGCCTTTCATGGCTGTTTCATGGACCATGGATCGCCGGTTGTCAAGTTTCTCCGAAATATTTCGCGCTTTCGCGTCATAGTCGCGTCATGGCCGACTCTCATCGGGTGAGGGGTACTCCTCGATCGTTGCGGAAAGGTGAGGTCGCGTGAAAACCGTTCTAGTGAGTGTCAAAAGCCCGGAGGCGGCGCAGCGTATCGCCGCCTGCGCAGCCCGATTGGGCTTGGCGCAGGTAGTGCGTGCCGCAGCGAGTACCGAGGAGGTCATGCTCGGCCTCCGATCGAGGCAAGTGGACGTCGTACTTGCCGATGTGAGCTTGACCCGGCCTGATCCGGTCCAGTTCACACGTGCCGTGCTCGCGAAGTCGCCCAAGACCGCCGTAGTGCTAGTGGGCACAATGGACCCAAGGTGCGCCGCCGCCTCGGTCGCGGTGGGTGCTCGGGGAGTCGTCAGAGGCGGTGAGACGACGGAGGACCTCGTTGTGGCCCTGACTCAGGCGATCATGCTGGTCTGTCCACGTCGAAGGGTCGTCGCCGGGGCCGCCACGAACGCGTCGGCGCTGCCGCGTCAGCGTGGGCCACGCGGTTTGACGGAGCGGGAGCTCCAGGTGCTGCGGGGGATGAGTGAGGGCAAGAGCAACGCGGAGATCGGCCGGGACCTGTTCGTGTCCGAGGACACTGTGAAGACGCACGCGCGTCGGCTGTTCCGGAAACTCGGCGCTCGAGACCGGGCTCACGCCGTTGCTGAGGCGTTCCGCGGGGGGATCGTCCAGTGACGCGGTGAGGCCGAACGTCGGGTCGAACGACGGGAATCGGCCCGATTTCTGGGTGGGGCGGTGGAGGAAGGGCCTGAGCGGTAGCAGCGCTCAGGCCCTTCACCTTGCCTCGCAAGGAATGCCCGCCGTACCTGAACGGCGCTTCAGCTGGATTCAGGGTGGCTTCAGGTCGTCTCGGTACCGTTGGGGCAGAGATCGAGCGGCGCCATCGGGTTCCGGACCGGGTGGCGGCGCCGTTCGAACTCCTAAATGGTGGGTGACACGGTCCGGGCCGCTGTCAATCCTTCTCGTCGAAGGCGAGAAACGCGACGATATGCCGCGCCCAGTCGTCTGGGCGCTCGAACTGAACCATGTGGCCCCCGTGAGGGATCACCGCCAGCGTGCTGTGCGGGACGGCCCGGTGGAGTCGACGCGCGAGCTCCACCGGGAAGCCCATGTCGTGCTCGCCGTGCACGATGAGCACTGGGCGACCGAAGGCGCGCAGCACGGCCGGCGGGTCCCGCGGGGCGCCACGGACGCAGCAGACCGCGCCGCCACGGCGCGAGCCGATCTCCGGAGAACAGAACGTTCGACAGAAGAGTTTTGTACTCGGCGCGGCGGTCGAGGTTCCAGATCGCCGTGGGGGCGCCGCTGAACGCGCGATGCTCAGTCCATTGAAGGTCGTCGAGTTCGGGTGGCTGTGGTGAGACCATCGCCGCCCGCCGCTCGTACTCGTCCCAACAGGTGAGGAGGTCGCCGACATCGCCGTAGGCGGTGGTCGACGCGAGTACCAGGCGTCGCACCCGCCCGGGGTGGTCGCGAACGAACAACTGGGCGACCTGGCCGCCCGTGGAGAACCCGAGAAGATCCACGTGGTCGAGCCCCAGATGGTCGAGGAGCGCCACGAGGTCGGCGACGAGGTGTTCGGGCTGGTACGCATCGATTGGAAGGTCGCGGCTGCTGCGTCCGCACCCGCGCAGATCGAAGGCGATCACCGTTCGGTGGGAGGCGATGGGGCGTAGGCCCGGAAGGAGGTAACTGTGGTCCCAACTGGGACCACCGTGAATCGCCACCAGCGGCGGCTCGGTGCCCGACGGCCCCGGCAGCCGTCGGACGAACAGTCGTACGCCATTGACGGAGAACGTTTCCGTTGTCATGCGACTGAGTGTGACGATCGTCGTGGTGCGCGCTCCGTGGATGCGGAGCGCGGCGGTCAGTCCTCGACCGTCACGTCGTCGGCCGAATCGTCGTCAACGGGATCGTCGCCGTAGATGTCCTGCCAACAGTCGGTGTAGCCGCGCGCGTAATCCCACGTCACATAGTCGTCGGGGTTCGGGTCGTACGCCGGTTCGTGGATTCGGGGCGAGTTGTCACCGAGGACGTGCGTGAGGTTGTTGCGGAGCAGACCCCACTCGAAGTAGTGCGGTTCGTTACAGTCCGGACATTCGACGACGAGCCCCCGGACACCGGTCGGTTCGAGGACCCGTTGGAACGATTCGAGACTCCCAAGGTCGTCGATCAGTTCGGCCCGTTCGCTTTCCGACAGGGGCTCGTGGTGTTCGAGACCGGGCCAGTCGCCGTCCGGGTCTTCGGGGAATGGGTCTTGTGGCTCGTCTCGCACGCGTCCAGCCTATCGTTCCGAACGCCCGGCGTGCAGGGCCATCTGACGGGTGGCGGCAAACACGTACCTAGAATATGTAGATGGCGTTTACAGGGGATTTCGATACTTCACGTGGCGACGTGACCGTTCCGGCGGGGGCGGTGCATCCGATTCCGCTCGGGCTGACATTCGACGACGTGCTACTGCTTCCGGGGGAGTCGGACGTGGTGCCGGCAGGTGTGGACACGTCCACCCAGCTGACGCGGAACGTTCGCCTGAGCATGCCGCTCGTCTCGGCCGGAATGGACACGGTCACCGAGTCGCGCATGGCGATCGCGATGGCACGGCAGGGCGGTATCGGTGTACTGCACCGCAACCTCTCCGCCGAAGGCCAGGCACAGCAGGTCGACGTCGTCAAGCGGTCCGAAGCGGGCATGGTCGCCGACCCGATCACGATCGAGATCGGCGCGACGCTCGCCGAAGCAGACGCGATCTGCGCCCGCTACCGCATCTCCGGGGTGCCGGTCGTGGACGAGACGGGGACGCTCGTCGGCATCGTCACCAACCGCGACATGCGTTTCGAGAACGACATGTCGGTCAAGGTCGAGCAGGTCATGACCCGGATGCCGCTGCACACGGCGTCCGTCGGGGTCTCCTCGGAGGAGGCGATGGCGCTGTTGAAGCGCCACAAGGTCGAGAAATTGCCGCTGGTCGACGAGCACAACAAGCTGCGCGGCCTGATCACCGTCAAGGACTTCACCAAGCGCGAGCAGTACCCGAACGCGTCCAAGGACGACAACGGTCGCCTTCGGGTCGCCGCGGCCGTCGGCGTGGGCGACGAGGCGTACACCCGCGCGGGCCTGCTCGTCGAGGCCGGCGCCGACGTCCTCGTCGTGGACTCGTCGCACGGCCACAGTCGCAACGTCCTCGACATGATCGCCCGGATCAACAAGGACTTCGGGGACCGCGTCGACATCATCGGCGGCAACATCGCCACCGCCGAGGGCGCCCAAGCCCTCATCGAGGCCGGCGCCGACGCCGTCAAGGTCGGCATCGGTCCCGGCGCGATCTGCACGACCCGCGTCGTCGCCGGTGTCGGCGCCCCGCAGATCAGCGCGATCATGGACGCGACGCGCGCGGCCCGTCCGCACGGCGTACCCGTCATCGGTGACGGCGGCATCCAGTACTCCGGCGACGTCGCGAAGGCGATCGCTGCGGGCGCGCACACGGTCATGCTCGGCCAGTTGTTCGCCGGCTGCGAGGAGAGCCCGGGGGAGCTCGTCTTCATCAACGGCAAGCAGTTCAAGTCATACCGCGGCATGGGATCCCTGGGCGCGATGCAGACGCGAGGCCAGGGTCGTTCCTACTCCAAGGACCGCTACTTTCAAGAGGGCGTCGCCACCGACGACAAACTCGTCCCGGAGGGCGTCGAAGGGCAGGTGCCGTATCGCGGCACGCTGTCGCAGGTAACCCACCAACTCGTCGGCGGGTTGCGCGCGGCGATGGGATACTGCGGCGCGGGTACCATCGACGCGCTGCACGAACGTGCGCGTCTGGTGCGCATTACCGCCGCGGGTCTCAAGGAGAGCCACCCGCACGACATCCAGATGACCGTCGAGGCACCCAACTACCACTCCAGATAGGAGCTCAACGCGTGCGTGACGTGGTGGAGATCGGACGAGGCAAGACCGCACACAGCGGTTACAACTTGCAGGACGTGTCCTTGCGTCCCAGTAGGCGAACCCGCGACGTCGACGACGTGTCGACGGCATGGCAGCTGGACGCCTACCAGTTTGAGATTCCGTGCGTGGCGCACCCGTCCGACGCGACGATGAGCCCGAAGACGGCGGGAGAGCTCGGACGGCTCGGCGGCCTCGGCGTGCTCAACGCCGAAGGGCTGTGGTGCCGCTACGAGGATCCGACCCCGCTGCTGGCCGAATTGTCCGACTTGGACTTCAAGGGCGGCTCGACGGCTCGGCTCCAACAGATGTACTCCGAGCCGATCAAGCCCGAGCTGATCGCCCAGCGCGTCAAGGAGATCCGCGACTCCGGCGCGACCGTCGCGCTGCGGGTGTCACCGCAGCACACGATCGCGCTGTCGCCGGTGATCCTGGACGCGGGCGTCGACGTCCTCGTCATCCAGGGCACCATCGTCTCCGCCGAGCACGTGTCCGTTCAGGACGAACCCCTGAACCTCAAGGAGTTCATCGCCGACCTGGACCTGCCGGTCGTCGTCGGCGGCTGCACGAACTACATGACCGCGCTGCACCTGATGCGGACCGGCGCCGCCGGTGTCATCGTCGGCGTCGGGGCCGACTGGTGGTCGACGACGCACGACGTCCTCGGAATCGCCGTGCCCATGGCATCGGCCATCGCCGACGCCGCCGCCGCCCGGCGTGACTACCTCGACGAGACGGGCGGGCGTTACGTCCACCTCATCGCCGACGGTGACATCCACACCAGCGGCGACATCGCCAAGGCGATCGCGTGCGGCGCCGACGCGGTCATGATCGGCGAACCATTGCGCGAGTGCGACGCCGCACCGGCGGGTGGCGCATGGTGGCACTCGGCGGCGAGCCACCCGAAGCTCCCACGCGGCAACTACTCGAGCGGAACCGACGTCGACGAGGAGCGCGTCTCCATGGAGACCCTCCTTTACGGCCCGGCCGCGATCCCGGATGGCACCGTGAACCTGTTCGGCGGCCTGCGCCGGTCCATGGCCAAGTGCGGCTACTCGAACGTCAAGGAGTTCCAGAAGGTCGACCTGACCCTGTCGTAAACGCGACGGTCGGCCGAGAGGCCGTCTCGAACCCACCGCTCAGCACGGCGACCAGGCGAGAACCTGGATCACCGCCCGGGAGGACGGGATTTCGAGACGGCCTCTCGGCGTTCGGCGATCTTTCCCCGTTCGGGTGGCTCGCGCTCGCCACATCGCGGCATAGGATTGGTGGCCATGAGCCGTCACTCGATCCGCCTGTCCGATGCCCTCCACGAATACGTCGTCTCGCACGGGACTCCTCCCGACGCGGTGTTGACCGAACTCGTCGACGAGACGTACGCCGCGTTGCCGCAGCAGGCCGGCATGCAGATCGGCCCGGACCAGGCCGCGTTCACGACCTTGCTGGTGAAACTGATCGGCGCGCGCTCGGCCGTCGAGGTCGGCACGTTCACCGGTATGTCCTCTCTCGCCATCGCCCGTGGCCTGCCAGCCGACGGGAAGCTGATCTGTCTCGATGTGTCCGATGAGTACACGTCGATCGCCCGGCGGTTCTGGGAGCGGGACGGTCAGTCCGACAAGATCGAACTCCGGCTCGGCCCGGCGTTGGAGTCGTTGCGGGCCTTCCCGACCGAGCCGCACCTCGATTTCGCCTTCATCGACGCCGACAAGCCCTCGTACTCGGTTTACTGGGAGGAGCTCGTTCCGCGCATGGTTCCCGGCGGACTGATCGCCGTCGACAACGTGTTGTGGGGTGGGCGGGTCGTCGACCCGTCGGAGTCCGGTGGCAATGTCGACGCGGTGCGGGCGTTCAACGACCTCGCGGCGGCCGACGACCGGATGGAGGTCGTGATGTTGCCGGTCGGCGACGGTTTGACGCTGGCCCGCAAGCTCTGACCCGCGCCCGATCATCAGCCATCATGGACACTCCATGATGGCTGAACTTCGTTGAATGATCTGTCGGGATCATGGCTCTCTGAAGGGAATTCAGCGGCCTTAAGCGTGGCTTCAGCTCGCGAGAGTAACGTCGACCTTGGGGAGGAGGCCGGAGGCCCCTGAGTCCGGGAGGCTCCATCGACGGGCGCGGTTCACGGTCCCGTCCCCGCCCGGCTCATTCGCCGCGAATCCGCAGGTCAATGTCGGTTTGTGGCATGCCTGTCGGGAGCGTGCAAGCCGGCGTGGTCTAGTCGTCCGAGCTCCAGCTGTCGATGATGAGCGCCGTGTCCTTGAGCGCCTCCGTCAGGATGTCGGTCTCCCAGTCGAGGACGCGGCGTCGCCTGCGCGTCCCCGCGTCCCCATCGGTGACGGAACTGTCGAGCTCGTCGAGCGCCTCATCGAGGTCGATGTGAACGGACGAAGTGCCGGTCCTGACCCGTTCCGCGAGCCGCTCGTAGGCCGCTCCGACCGCCGCCCCGAATTCCGCCACCCCCGGCAGTTCCGCCCCGTCCTTCTCGTGGCGGGCGTTGCCCTCCAACACGATGAGGGCGCGGGCCGCGCGCGACAGTGCCTCCTCCGCGTCCTGGACGTCGACGCTCTGCGGCCGATCGCCGCGAACGGGTTCGACCGATGCCTGCTCGGCCGCCGCGCTGAGCTGTGAGCGGGCGAGTCGGATCGCGTCGACGGTTTCGCGTAGACGCCGTTCGTTCATCTCGGACGGATACGCCTGCGCGCTCAAGACGACACGCGCATACGCGCCGTAGGCGTCGATGAGCTCGGCGAGCAGGTCGGGAAGTCGACGGGTCTGCCACGTCGGCCACAACGCGAAGAAGGCCAGTGCCAGTCCACCGCCCACGAGGGTCGCGATGCCCCGATCCCACGCGGCCGCCACCGGGGACGCCCCGGCCAGGTCGATCTGGAACAGCGCGAACCCAGCCACGACGGCCGAGAACACGAAGAACGACACCGGCATCGTCAGGTATCCGGCGAAGGCGAACAACCCGACCGCGGCCGCAGTCCATTCAGGATCATCGGATACCACATAGGACAATACGCCCGCGATCGTCGCCCCGATCGCGGTGCCGAGAATCCGCTGAACACCGCGTCCGATGGTGGACGCGAAGTCGGACCGCAACGTGATCCACGCCGTCAACGCGACCCAGTGACTATGGTCCTCGGGCCACGCGATCGTGATGCCGGTCGCGACGGCGATGGTCGCGGCTGCCCGCAGGGCGTGCCGCATCGCGGGGGAGTTCATGTCGAGGTAGGTCCGCAGCGTCTCCCAGTCCTCGGAGATCCGGGTCCGCACCCGCACGCGGCGCGACACGATCCTGGTCGCCGGCTCGCCCTCGGCGACCCGCTCGGCCAGCCGGGACGCGTGGTGCAGCGCGCGATGCAGACGTCGGATCTCCTGCCCCGCGATCACGTGCGGCACCGGAACCTCCTCGTCCGCCTCCTCGGGAGGGTCGGGGGCCGCGTCGATCGCCTCCGACAGTTGTTCCTCCCAGTCGCGATCCGTGTCGCGCAGTCGTGCGACGCGTTCGGCCATCGTGTCGAGCGCGGTCGAGGTGCTGCGGAGGACTCGCGCGATGTGTCGCGCGGTCGTCGGGTGATCGCCGACGAGTCTCGCTCGCGCGGCGGCGACGGCGACGATGGCGGCGCGCAGCTCGTACAACTGACTGATGGCCTCGCGCAGCGGTTGTGGGACGGTGCGCCTTTCACCGACGACCTCTCGCACGTCCACGAGCTTCTGTGTCGCCAGTGGCGTGTTCATGTTGTCGGCGAGGGCTCGCGCATCCTCCGCGAGCGCGCGGTACGCCTCCGCGAGGGCCATGCGTTCGGGCAGCATCCGGCGCCAGGGCGGCAGCAGCGCGGCTATGGCCTGGACGATGCCCCCGGCGACCGCTCCGAGCGCTGCGGTCACGGGTGACACGTCCGTGGTGAACACGGGCGCGAGCACGAGCGCGACGCCGCAGGCGGTCGTGGCGGCGGCGACGGCGGAACCGAGCGCGCCGATGTACGCCATCAGCCACGCCCACCCGGTCGACACCAGCAGGGTCGCCATCGGCGACGGGGCCGAGAGGCCGCCGAAGAGGATCGCCACACCGATGGCCGTGGCGACGAGGATCGGAAGGGACGGGCGCGGACGCACCTCGGGGATCAACAGGGCCATTCCCGCCGACCAGGCGCCCATGGCGGTCGCCGCCGCGAGGCCGGAGTCGAACCGTAGGACGAGGCTCGCGACGAGGACTGCGGTGATGCCCGACGCGGCGCGAATCGCATGGATCGGTTCGGCGTGTTCAGGCTTCCATTCGAGGATCGAACCGCCGATATGCCGCGCGGGCGCCGACAGGGTCACTAGCGGCTCTGTGGGCGGGAAGACGGGTTTCGGCACGACACGGCGCCGATCATATCGACAGAAACGAATCGACGAGGGGTTCGGCGCCCGCGTGTCGGCGACGGGCGTTGTCGCGACGCGTCGGCGGGACGGCGGAGCGAGCGCGCGGCTTCCGTGGCGAAGCCTATGCGCTGCGCCATGTCAGGGGGCTCCCGTTATCGGCGGCGCGTTGACCAGCACCTAAAGTTAATTCCATGACGATGCCTCGGCCGGTTCTAGTTGTCGACTATGGCGCGCAGTACGCGCAACTCATCGCCCGTCGGGTACGTGACGCCCACGTCTACTCCGAGATCGTTCCGTCGTCGATGCCGACGGCGGAGATTCTCGCGAAGGACCCGGCCGCGATCATCCTGTCCGGCGGTCCGTCCAGCGTGAACTCCGACGACACGCCTCGACCCGAGGCCGCCCTGTTCGAGGCGGGTGTCCCGGTCCTCGGTATCTGCTACGGATTTCAGGCGATGGCGGTCGCGCTTGGCGGGACGGTCGAACCGACCGGTCTGCGCGAGTTCGGCGGTACGACGATGACCGTCTCCGAGCCGGGCGCGCTGATGGCCGGCCTTCCCGAGCAGCAGTCGGTGTGGATGAGCCACACGGACTGCGTATCGGTCGCGCCGGAGGGGTTCACCGCGACCGCCGCGACCGCCGGCGCCCCTATCGCCGCTTTCGAGGACGCGTCCCGTCATCTCGCCGGCGTCCAGTTCCACCCCGAGGTCGCGCACACGCCCCACGGGCAGGCCGTACTGCGGCACTTCCTCTACGACATCGCCGGGATCACCCCCGACTGGACGATGAGCAACGTCATCGAGGACCAGGTCGCCGCGATCCGCGCCCGTGTCGGCGACAAGCGCGTCCTGTGCGCGTTGTCCGGCGGCGTCGACTCGTCCGTGGCCGCCGCGCTCGTGCACCGTGCCGTAGGCGACCAGTTGACCTGCGTCTTCGTCGACCACGGTCTCCTGCGAGCGGGTGAGGCCGAGCAGGTCGAAAAGGACTACGTTACGGCGACCGGCATCAACCTGAAGGTCGTGGACGCGCGCGACCGTTTCCTGACCGCGCTCGCCGGGCAGACCGACCCCGAGACCAAGCGCAAGATCATCGGCCGCGAGTTCATTCGCGTGTTCGAGGCGGCGGCTCGCGAGGTCGACGCGATCGCGCCGATCGAGTTCCTCGTCCAGGGGACGCTGTACCCCGACGTCGTCGAATCCGGCGGCGGCACCGGCACCGCGAACATCAAGTCGCACCACAACGTGGGCGGCCTCCCCGACGACCTGCAGTTCACGCTCGTCGAGCCCTTGCGCAACCTGTTCAAGGACGAGGTGCGTCGGATCGGTCTCGAACTGGGCCTGCCGGAGGCGATGGTGTGGCGTCACCCGTTCCCCGGTCCCGGTCTCGGTATCCGCATCATCGGCGAGGTCACGGCGGAACGGCTCGAGATCCTGCGCGCGGCGGACGCGATCGCCCGCGCCGAACTCGCGGCCGCCGGTCTCGACCGGTCCGTGTGGCAGTTCCCGGTCGTGCTGTTGGCGGACGTGCGTTCGGTCGGTGTCGCGGGCGACGGACGGACCTACGGTCACCCCGTGGTCCTCCGCCCAGTGTCCAGTGAGGACGCCATGACGGCGGACTGGTCCCGGCTTCCGTACGAACTCCTCGCCAAGATCTCCACCCGAATCACCAACGAGGTACCCGAGGTCAACCGGGTCGCGCTCGACGTGACGAGCAAGCCTCCCGGGACGATCGAGTGGGAGTGACGGGTGCCCGTGGGTGCCCGTGAGCGCTGTTACGCACACCGTGGATGCGCCTTCGCCGGGCGTACGCTTGGCTGATGCAATCCTCATTCCGCATAGCGGCATACGGAGTGGTGTGGGACGAAACGGGACGAATCCTCCTCGCGAAAGGCTCGGCCAAGGCACCTCTTCCCGGTCACTGGTTCCTCCCCGGAGGCGGCATCGAGCACGGTGAGAATCCACGCGACGCCGTCATCCGGGAGTTCACCGAGGAGACGGGTCTGACGATCGACGTCGTCAAAGCCCACGACGTCATGTCGGCGGTCGTGTCGGGCGTCCACACCAACGCCGTCATCTTCGACGTGCGCGTGACGGGCGGGCGGCTCCGTCCGGAACGCAACGGGACGACCGAGAGCGCCGAATGGGTCAAACCGGCCGATGTCCTCGGCACGCCCATGTCCCCGTTCGTGTCCGCGATCCTCACTCCCGAGGACTCGCACGCCGTCTCGGTGCCCGCGGAGATCAAGTCCAAGCAGTCCCCTCGGCCGACCCCGCCGCGCAAGGCCAAACGCGGGCGGAAACGCCGGGGCCAGCGCTTCGGCGCGTACGGCCTGACCACGGACGACTCGGGGCGAGTACTCCTCGCCCGCATCTCCGACGGCTACCCGGGGGCGGGCTGCTGGCACCTGCCCGGCGGTGGCGTCGACTTCGGCGAGCAACCGACCGACGCGGTCGTGCGCGAGATCGCCGAGGAGACCGGTCAACAGGCCGAAGTCCTCGAACTGCTCGACGTCACGTCGTTCCGGCACCGCCGTGCGATCGGCCCCGAGGGCTACCCGCTCGATTGGCACGGCGTTCGCGCCATCTATCGCGCGCACGTCGCCGACCCGAGCCCTGCCCGAGTCGTCGAGACCGCGGGCGGTTCGACATCCGAATCCCGCTGGTGGGACCGATCCGACCTGCCCAGGTTGAAGGTTTCGGCGGCTCTGGGCGACGCGTTGCGGATCGCCGAAGACCTCACCTGGTGAGCTCCCCGCCACACATGAGGCGCGCCACCCCATTGACGATCATCTCCCTCGACACATACACTCAGTGACGGCGTTTTTGTCGGAAATTGTCGATAAACCAGCCACATGACCGAATTCTCCTCGTGACAGGAGTAGCGCCAGGCTGAGAGAATGTGCAATGGTGTACATCGCGCTAAGCGTTGGTGAGCTTGAGAGCCAAGGGTTGTCCCCCGGTTCGAGCCCCACCGACGTGAGAAGGCCGCAGCGTAAGCGTGTCACCCCGGTACACGCGCACCACGCCACGGCCACCAGAGGAGGATGAAGTGCGCTCGACCCCTTGGCGGCGTCTGCGCGTCAACGACAGCCCGCGGCCGGCCGGCCGCGGCCTGAATCGGCTACGCCGCAGCGGCACCCTCGCGCGGCGCCTGGTGACGATCGGTCCGATCCACCCCATCAGGACGCTCCGCCGACGCGGTGTCGACACCGAGCTGCTCGGCCCCGGAGACCTCGTCGACGCCCCCATCAGCCC
>NZ_CBCRZX010000077.1:0-13608 GCF_965137155.1 Stackebrandtia soli | reverse complement strand
GAACTGTTCTGCGGGGTCGGTAACGGAGACCCACCAAGCCGGGGGAGGTGACNTCTGCTGGNTCNTGGNNNTTGGTCGGTGGTNGNGTTTCNCGGCTTGGTGGGTCTTCCTTGCGGTCACGGCAGAACGGTGTGGTCTCGTACGTCGCCCCACCAAGCCGAAAGTAGGTGGGTAACGAACGGACCTCGGCCACCACGCCGAAGTGGGGGCAGTTAGGTGGGTAACGAACGGACCTCGGCTACCACGCCGAAGTGGGGGTTGGCTGGGCGGTCAACGAAGGGAACTCGGTCGCCCGAACGGCAGTTGCCCCTGGCTTCGGGGAACTGCCGGGTGCGACGCTCGCCCGTCGCACCCGTCCCGCCGTTGGCGGCGGTCGTCAGACGGCGAAGACCTGTGAGTCGTCGGCGAAGGCCTTGAACTCCAGGGCGTTTCCGGCCGGGTCGAGCAGGAACATCGTCCACTGTTCACCGGTCTGGCCCTCGAAGCGGACGTACGGCTCGATGACGAACGTGGTGCTCGCGGCGCGCAGTCGCTCGGCGAGCTTCTGGAACTCCGGCACCGTCAGGATGAGCCCGAAATGCGGCACCGGCACGTCGTGGCCGTCGACCGGGTTGTGGATCCGTTGGGCGCGGGCGGGCGCCAGGTGGGTGACGAACTGGTGTCCGTGGAGATTCCAGTCGATCCAGGTGTCGGCGCTGCGGCCCTGTTCGAGGCCGAGGGTCTCGCCGTAGAAGTGGCGGGCGGCGGCCAGGTCGTCGACCGGCATCGCCAGGTGGAATCGCGGTATCGGGGAGTCGAGGACGGTCATGGGGCGGCTTCCTTCCTGGTGCTTGCTTCCCGTTTCCGGGCGCTGGAATGTCGCAATGTTAACATTGCGACATTGTCAGAACGGGGCTACGACGATGAGAGGTGAGTCATGGGTGAACGAGACGGCGTGGTCCCCGCGCGGCGGCGAGGCCTGGCCGACGAGGTCGCGGATCGCGTTCGCGACGCGATCTTCAGCGGCGCCTACGCACCCGGGGCACAACTGCGCGAAGTGGACCTGTCCGCCGCGCTCGACGTGAGCCGCGGCCCCGTCCGGGAAGCCTTGCTGCGCTTGGAACGCGAGGGCCTCGTTCGAAGCGCCTGGCATCGCGGCGCGACCGTCGCCGACTTGTCCATTGAAGACATCACGGAGCTGTACAGCCTTCGCGGCGCGTTGGAACAGTTCGCCGTTCAGCAGGTCGTCGAGCGCGCGTCCGACGAGTCCATCGCCGCCGTCGAACGCGCCGCCGTGGCCATGACGCGCGCGGAGGACGAATACGCGCTCGTGCGGTGCGACATCGCCTTCCACGACGCCGTGTACGCGGCCACCGGTCATCGCCGCCTGATCGAGGCGTGGGAGGCGATCCGCTCGCAGATCCACCTCTTCCTGCTCACTCGAATCCGGATCGACTCCGACGGCTACCGGTCCCACCTTCCCGAGGAGCACCGGGAGTTGGCCGCGGTTCTGCGGGCGCGGGACGCGGAGACGGCTCTCGAACTGTTCGCGGCGCATCGCCGGGACGCGTTCGAGGTGCTCGTAGGCCCGGCAGAGGAAGCGTCGTCCTGATCGGACCCTCCATCGGGCTCGGCTCGACGTGCCGTCACATGCCCGACGTCGCGACAATCTGAGCATTGTGGACGTTTAATGTCTGCCTCCGGGATGGTGGTACGGCTGGCGCCAATGAGGATCGGGGCATCGTCGATTTATTTCGGGAACTTTAGTAGGATGCTTTATAAAGTTACTGGAGCACCGTTGTCGAACGCGTCGTTCGACAGCGGCGCGCCGGATCCGCGCTTCGCCATGGGCCGCACGAGGAGACCGCGAACGATGACGACGTCCTTTCCCGACGACACCGCCTCGCTTCCGCAGCTGATCAGCCTGACCCTGGACCGGGTGATGAACGGCTTGACGGAACACCTGGCCGGTCGCGGCTTCTCCGACCTCAGACCGACGCACTGCGTCAATGTGCTGCGCCACATCGACTGTGATGGAACCCGGCCGACCGTCATCGCCCAGCGCGCGGGCATGACACCCCAGGCGATCAGTGAACTGGTCGGGCACCTCGAACGCGTCGGGTACGTCCGGCGTGTCCCCGATCCCGCCGACGGGCGGGCGAGGATCGTCGTCTATGCCGAGCGGGGCGCCTCGGCGGCCCAAGCCGCCGAACGGTACTTCACCGCCATGGAGAGAGGCTGGGCCGAAATGGTGGGGGACAGGCGATTGGACACCGTCAAGGCGACCCTGGCGCGGATCCTGAGTGGAGACGAGAGCACGACCGACACGGAGGGGACGACGACATGACGCGAAAGACGAGCGCTGTCCGATTCATGACCAAGTGGGACAGGCGAGCGGCCGGCTACGACGCGCGCACCGCAGGCGTCGAGCGGCGCCTTCTGGCAGACGGCCGGAAGTGGGTCTGCGAGCGCGCTCGCGGTGTGACCTTGGAGCTCGCCGTCGGGACGGGCCTCAACCTTCCTCACTACGCCGAGGACGTCGAGTTGACCGGGATCGAGTGGAGCCCACAGATGGTGGAGGTCGCTCGCGAGCGGGCCAGGTCGCTGGGTCGCCGAATCGACCTGCACGTGGCGGACGCGGCCCGGCTGCCGTTCGCGTCGGCGTCCTTCGACACGGTGTTGAGCACTTTCGCGATGTGTTGCATCCCTGACGAACGCGGGGCGCTGGCCGAGGCGGCGCGAGTGCTGCGGCCCGGTGGTCGGTTGCTGTTGGCGGACCACGTCGTCTCGACGTCCTGGCCGCTGCGATTTCTCCAGCACGCCGCCGATCTGATCACCGTTCCCACTCAGGGGGAGCACTTCGCCCGGCGGCCGATACGGCACCTGGCGGAGGTCGGATTGACGGTCGTCGAATCGAAACGCACCAATCGCGGGATCATCGAGAGGGTGCACGCGCGGAAGGCCATGTGACGGCCGACCGGCGCGTGATCCACGGCGTAGTGTTCGTTCTCCATTTGTGACGGTCCCGGCGTTCGTCCGGTGCCGTGACGACAGGATCGAAGCGAAGCGATGTGACCCGCGCGTGAACGAGCTCTCTGACATGGATGACCGCACGACGCCCTCGCCCGGGACGCTCGTCGTCCTCTCGGGACTGCCCGGTACGGGGAAGACCACGGTCGCGGCGGCGACGGCGGTCCGGTTGGACTGTACGCACCTGTCGGTCGACGTCGCCGAGGCCGCCATGTGGCGGTGTGGGGTCGACCGTTCCGTCGGCAGCGGGGTCGCCGCTTACGAGGTCGTCGCGGCGGTGGCGGAGGTGCAGCTCAGGGCGGGAAGGCTCGTGGTCGTCGACGCGGTCAACGCAGTGCCGGAGGCGCGGGCGACCTGGTCTCGCGTCGCCACGGCGGCGGGTGCGCGGCTGCTGTCGTTCGAGTGCGTTCTCACCGATGTGAGCCTGCACCGCGCTCGGGCCGAGGAGCGGGACGCCTTGGAGGGCTTCTACAACCCGAGTTGGGAGGAGATCGAGCGGCGGAGGGCCGAGTATGTGGAATGGCCCGCGTCCGTTCTCCGACTCGATTCCTCCGAGCCCGTCGATTCGCTCGTGCGGACGGTCGTCGGTCAGGTCGAGGACGGTCGGCTCAAACCCTGACGGCAGGCCATCTGTCCACTATCGACTTTCGATCGGTGGCGTCGCCCCGCCGTGGGAATACGGGCACGAGATCCCCACGGCGGGACGTTCCGATTCAGGTCAGTCGTCCTCGTCGTCGGTGTCACCGGGCGGACGGGTGTCGCCGCCGTGGCGACCGCTCGGGTCGTACTCCTCCTTCGTCGTCCATGAGGGATCGTCGACGTCGGGGCCGTCGACGATGATGTACGGTCCGCCGGGGCTGAGCGGCGTCGTGTCGATGGGCGGCGTCGGCATCACCGGGTTGTATCCACCGGGTGCCTCGCTCGACTCCGGTTCCACGTCCGGGGCGTCCTCGATGTCGTGCTGGCTGACGGTCGGAATGGAGGTGGGGACGTCGTCGAGGTTCCCGTACGCGCGCTCCTCCTCGATGAGGGCGTTCAGGGCGGCGGCACCGCCCTCGTCGGTCGCGGAGTACGCCTCCGCGATCCCCACGAACACGGCGCCGACGTCGACGAGATCGTCGCGCATTTCGCTGAGTCTGGCCTGCACCACGTCGAACAGGTACTTGAGGTTCTCCACGACCCCGCCGCCGACGAAGTCGGCACTGCCCAAACCGACGTTGATCCCCGAGTCGCAGTAGCTGACCTGCCCACCGGCCTTCGCGTACGAGTACGCCACCAGGGGCAGCCTCCGGGTGCCGGACATCCACAGCGCCAACAGGTCCACGGTCATGTCGTTGCTGGCTCCGACATAGGGGAAGTCCGCGAGGTATTGGTTCGGCGGGAGCCCGCTGACGTCGGGACGCGGGATGATGAGGGCCTCGCCGTCGCCGATCTCCGACAGGTCGTCGGTGAGTACGCGCAGGAGCTTGTCGGACTCGCCGACCATCGTCTCGCAGAGACCGTCCGAGACGGTGTTGAGCTGGCTCAGGATCTCGAACGGGTGAGAGAACGCCACCGACCGGCTCCCCTCGGACGGCGACGTCGCCGCCTCTCCGAAACCGGCGAAGCCGCCGATGATCGTCGCACCGACACCGAGGCTCGCGCCACCGGTCCCCAACGCCGCGGCGACCATTCCGGCGGCGACGGCGGCGATCCCGACCACCTTGAACGCCGTGTTCCAGCCGCTCGCGCCCCCGCTGTCCTTCTCGTAACTGTGACAGGCGGCGATCGCGCTGTCCAGCATCGCGTCGAAGTCCTTGCGCGCCTTCGCCATCAACTGTCGATAGCCGAGCGTGAAGCCGGTCAGTTCGCCGATCATGACGAACTGGTTGGCGTTCACCGGCCCGAACTTGTCCTGGTACTCGTTCTTGAACTTCGTCGCGCCCTGCCCCGACCAGGCGACGAGCTCCGACGCCAGCCCGCTGAAGTCGCCCTCGGCCGTCTGCAAATGCTGCTTCGCCTCGGTCAGGTAGTCCACCACCGGATCCAGGGAGCGCGGACGCCCGGAGATCACGAACTGCGCGTTCATGTGCACCTGGTGCCAGACGTTGGCCTTGAAACTGTCGTAGAACTCGGTGGCGTTCTCGACCTCGTCCGCCTCGATGAGCGCGTCGACATAGGCGATCTTGAACTCGTCGAACTTCGCCCACAGGGCCGAGTCCGTGATGATCTCATCGAGATCGAAGGAATCATTCATGTGCACTCCACGTCTGTTGTTGCTTTCTCATGGGGGATGTCGATCTCACGTCGTCAGGGCCGCATGCGCGAGCGCCCGAGCACGGTTCGACTCGGCGATGGCGGCCTCGATCTCACGACCCAACGCGGCATCGTCCAGATAGGTCATCGAGCCGGGTCGGACCCGGATCTCCCCGGTGACGGAGCCGACCCGAGTCACCCGCACGACCCCACCGGGGGACTCGGCGGACACCTCGATGGCCTCGACGGCCGCGCGCCGCTCCCGAACGCGATCGGCGATCTCCGGGACGGGCTCGCGCGTCGCCTTCCCCCGAATCGACACGCGCAGGCGTTCTCGGGCGATCCGTTCGCGGCGCAGCGCCTGGCACCACGCGGCGGTGGCCTCACCCGCCAGCTCGCGCTCCGGCGCCGCCCCCGAGCCCCGGCCCACGACCTCGACGACGGTGCGTCCCTCCGACACCGTCACCTTCACCCAGCCCATCGGCGAGGTCGCCGACACCGACAACGTCCGAATCGCCTCCGCGAGCGAACTCATGACCCGGCCCCACTCTCGAAGCCGTCGCGACGGTTCCGCCCGCGTCGTCGAACTCGATGTCCTGACATGTGTTGCCTCCACAGGGTTTGCGGTGATGCCCTACCGTGAAGGCGCCCAGTTTCACGGCGGTTTCACGCCTCCCGGCTCGACCGCCCACCGGAGTCGGTGACGGGAGAAGGCCGTGCGCGTCAATGTCCTGGGGCCCTTCGAAGCGAGCACCGTCGAAGCGGCGGTCTCCGTCGTCGCCATGCCGAGACGACTCCTCGCGGTCCTCGTCTCCCGAGCCGGCCGATCCGTCGGCGAGAGTGTCCTCATTGACGCCCTGTGGCCGCACGACCCGCCCGCCAACGCCCGCAAGACCATCCAGATCTACATCCACCGACTCCGGCAGGCCCTCGACCGGCCCGACCGGATCCAACGCGCCGCGACCGGGTATCGCCTCGTCACCGACGGCCTCGTCCTCGACGCCGAGCGCTTCGACATGCTCGTTCGCCAAGCCGACCGCGCCCGCGCCGAACACAACGACGTCGACGCGGCACGTCTGCTCGCGGAGGCCCTGGACCTGTGGCGCGGACTCGCCTATGAGGACTTCGCCGACTGTCTCGCGCTGACCCCGGAGATCGAACGCCTCGACGCGTTGTGGCTGAAGGCGATCGAGGAACGCAACGCGATCGAACTGCGCGCCGACCGGTACGAGGCGCTCATCCCCGAACTCACCCGACTCACCGCCAGATTCCCTTACCGGGAACGATTCCACGCCCAGCTCATGTACGCGCTGTACCGCGAGGACCGCCGTGCCGAAGCCCTCACCGTCTACCGCACGGCCCGCGACGTTCTCTCCCGCGAACTCGGCATCGAACCCGGCCCCAGACTCCAGCGACTGCACCGCGCCGTCCTGCGCGGCGAGACCCTCACCGCTCCGACGCCCGCCGTCCCCGCCGACACGCCCGCGCAACTGCCCCCCGACGTCTCCTCGCTCATCGGACGCGACGACCTCCTCGACGACCTGTTCAAGACCGTCGACGACGCGCCCGGCACGGCGCCGACCGTCGTCGTCATCGACGGCATGCCCGGAGTCGGCAAGACCGCGCTCGCCGTCCGCTTCGGACACCGGCTCGCCTCCCGCTACCCCGACGGCCGGCTCCACGTCGATCTGCGCGGCTACACCGACGGCGCCGACCCCGTCCCCGCGGATCGGGCCGCGCACCAGATGCTGCGCGCGCTCGGCGTGCCCGACGACGGCATCCCCATCGCCCCGGACGAACGCATCGCCCTGTGGCGCAGCCGAACCGCCGACCGTCGACTCCTGATCCTCCTCGACAACGCCGCCGACGACGCTCAACTGGAACCGCTGATCCCCGCGTCCGGTCGAGCTCTCGTCCTCGCGACCAGCCGACGCCCGCTCACCATGTCCGGCGACTTCATCGGGCTGACCGTCCCACCACTCACGACCGCCGCGACCGTCGGCCTCTTCACGGAGATCGTCGGTGCCTACCGCGTCACGTCCGACGGGCACCCCCTGCGCGACGTCGCCACCGCGACCGGCGGGCTACCGCTGGCCGTCCGGATCCTCGCCAACAGACTCCGCCAGCGCCCCCAATGGACGATCGGGCGACTCCTCGAACGGCACCGCCCCGAGCGGACCACCGCACCGCCCCTCGAAACCGCCGTCGAGAACGCCTTCGCCCTCTCGTACCGGCACCTGACACCGACCCAACGACGGGTGTTCCGCCTGCTGGCCCTGCATCCCGGCGACGACTTCTCTGCCACCGTCGCCGCCGCCCTCGCCGACCTCGAACCGACCGAGGCCGCGCTGTCCGTGGAGACGCTCGTCGACTGTCGCCTCCTCGAATCACCCCGATACGACCGCTACACCTTCCACGACCTGCTGCGCTCGTACGCCCGGGAACGCCTGCACGCCGAGGAGACCGAGGACGACCGCCGCGCCGCCCGGACCCGACTCCTCGACCACTACCGTCACGCCGCCGGCGCCGCCATGGATCGCTACGCCCCCAACGAACGCGCTCGATGGGCGGGCATCCCGGAAGCCTCCCCGAAGGCGAACTTCGAGACGTCCGAGGAGGCGACCACGTGGGCAGAAGCCGAGCGCCGCAACCTCGTCGCCGTCGTCGCGCTCGCCGCGAACGGGGGCTGGCCGGAGCACGCCAACCAACTGTCCCTGTGCCTGTTCAGATACCTCCACTCCGGCGCCTACGCCACCGAGGCGCTCAGCATCCACGGGAACGCGCTGGAGGCCATGCGACGCACCGGCGACCGGAACGCGCAAGGCAAGGCGCTCAACGACCTCGGCGCTACGTACATGGTCCTCGGTGACTACCCGTCGGCCGCGCGCCACTACGCCCAGGCCGTCGAACTGTTCCGCGCCACCGGGAACCGACTGAGCGAGTCGGCGGTGCTCACCAACCAGGGGAGCGTCCTCGTCATACTCGGCCGCCCCGCCGAGGCCGTCGCGGGCCAGGAGAAGGCCGCCGCGATCCTCGCCGAGGAGGGCATGCCCGGCAACGCGTCCCGCTGCTTCCGGAATCTCGCCTCGACGTGCGTCGCGCTCGACCGGGCCGACGACGCCATCCGACACACCCTCACCGCGCTGCGGATGGCCCAGGAGGGCTCCGACGAGGCCTGCGAAGCCGAAGCCCTGTGGTACCTGGGCATGCAGCGCCTGGACACCGGCCACACGGAGGAGGCCCAAGCGCACCTCCAACGCGCGCACGAACTCGCCGTCCGCATCGGTCACAGCCGGATCGAGTGCGGCGCGCTCGACGGCATCGGCATCGTCCACCGACACCGAGGCGACCGCGCGAAATCCCTCGCGGCACACGACAGGGCGCTCGCGCTCGCGAAGACCACGAGCCGCATCGGACTCGTCAACACCCTCATCAACCTCGGCGAGACACAGACCGCCTTCGAAGACTTCGCGAGCGCCATCGAGACCCTGACCCAGGCGGCGGAACTGTCCGGCGAGATCGGAGCCGTCGGGAGCCGAGCCGACGCCCACCGGGCGCTCGCGATCGCTCATAAGGGAACGGGTGACGTGGAGGAGGCCCGCCGTTGGCTCGAAAGCGGCCGGGAACTGTTGGGCCCGAACGCCGTCCGCCTGAAGCTCCGCATCCAGGCGGAACTGGACGCCCTCGACTGAGGCCGTGACGTCGGCGTCCGTACGCTCGGCGACGAGACCAGGACCGACCACAGGGGATCTCCCGGGTAGGGTGATGCCTCGGCGCGCGTTCCCCGGACGGAATCCGTTTGTGCCGACGGGCCCGCCGTGGTGTGTTCGCGCTGCTTTCACGAGAGAGGATCACGTCGACAGTGACAACGTTGAGTTCGTCGGGTATCGCCTATGACCGCGGCGGCCCGCGCGGGGGTGTGCCCGTGGTCCTGATCCACGCCGGTGTCGCCGACCGTCGAATGTGGGATGAGATCTGGGCGCCGCTCACGGCCGAACGCGACGTCGTCAGGCTGGACCTTCGCGGTTTCGGCGACTCCACGACGCCGCCGAGTGTCGCGCTGTCCCCCGTCGACGACGTGCTCGACACCTTGGACGAGCTGGAGATCGAGCGTTGTCACCTCGTCGGGGCGTCCTACGGCGCGGGCGTCGCGTTCGAGACGACCCTCACCCGTCCGTCGCTCGTGGAGTCCCTGACGCTGAGCGCTCCGGGAGGGGCGTTGTTCGCGGAGGTCACCCCCGATCTGGGGCGGTTCATCGACGAGGAGGACGCCGCCATGGAATCCGGGGACCTGGACGCGGCGGTCGACGCGAACCTGAGCTGGTGGGTCGACGGTCCCGAACGCGATCCCGGCGACGTCGACCCCGCCGTCCGGCAGCTCGTGGGGGTCATGCAGCGGCGCGCGTTCGAGGTGACCGCCGACTGGGGTCCGATCGACGAGGTCGAACTCGAACCGCCCGCCGTCGAACGGTACGCGGAGATCCAGGCACCGACGCTGGTCCTGGTGGGCGCGTTGGATCTCGACGTCGTGCGCGAGGCGGCCCGGCGGATCGCCGAGGGCGTCGACGGCGCCCGCCACGTCGAATGGCTCGACGTGGCCCACCTGCCATCGATGGAACGCCCCGACGACTTCCTATCCCTACTGACCTCCTGGCTCCCCCCGATCGATGTAGCCCCAGCCTCCTTATAGGACCGATGGTCTGTATCTCGTCCTCATCTGAGCAACGGTCTATCGGCCCTTAGAACGCCGAACGCGGTGGCGCCCCGGCCCCGGGCGGAACCCGTTGCGGGGTTCGGCGACGCGGGGTCGGGGCGGTGGGCGATGAGCGGATGCGGCGTCAGTACTTGACGTAAGCGGTCACGGCGCGGTGCTCGGAGTACTTGCCTCCGGCCATGGTCTGGGTGATGGTGGCGACGTTGCTGAACCCGTGTCCCTGCTTGACGAGCAGGAAGTCGATGCGGCTGTTCGTCGTCGTGTTGTGCTCGTCGGGGCAGGACGGTCCGCCGCCGCACTTCTCGGCGATCGGGTCGCGGAATCCGTAGCCGCGAGCGTCCCGCCACCAGTCCTTCTTGCCGGTGGTCGCGTTGGTGTCGCCGCCGAGGATCTTGAGCGAACCCCCGAGACGGTCGAACGCGTCGTCGGCCTCCTTCATGTTCTCATCCGCGCAGTCGGGGCCGTTCCAGGTGTTGGTCGCCCAGTGGATCGAGGCCACGGAGACGTCCTTCTTGGCGATGTTGTCGTGCAGACGCACCGCGATGTTGTGGACGCGATCCTGACTGGTCTTCGTCGGTTCGAGGTTGCGGCAGGGACCGGTCTTGTTCTCAGGGGCGTCGGAACGCCAGCGAGTGGCGGCCTCGTAGGTGAACCGGTCGGAACGGTAGATGACGGCGTTGGTCTGCTGGTTCTTGAGCTTGCCGCACGTGCTCGTGTAGCCCATCGAGCCGGGGTTCTCGATCGCGATCTTCCCCGCGTAGGTGCCGGGCAGTTCGTCCGACAGCCGCTTGGTCAGGGCGTTGAGCTGCGTGATGTTGGAGATCTGCTGCACGGTGAAGATGTCGGGGCTCTTCGGCTGGTTCTTGATGTAGGTGACCAGCAGATTCCAGTTGGTGCCGTAGCAGCTCTGCGGAACCATGTTCTCGATGTTGTTGTTGTAGACGACTAGTTGGCTCGGCGACGTGTTCACGTCGGCGCTCGCCACGTGCGTCGCTCCGAGGGCGACGGTCGTCACGGTGGCGACGAGACCGGCGAGAACGTACCAGAGGCGGACTACTCCGCGTCGACGTCGGGACATCTCAACTCCTTGAGGGGATCGAAGGGGCGGCAGGCATCCAGTGTGGGCGTGGAACGCGTCGTCACCGAAGCGATCGAGACACGCCTTCCGCTGTTCGCCAGGTCATCACGCTAACCAGGGAACCCGTTGAGAGCACCATTATGGGACCACTGTGGGAAAGGACGAAATCGCCTGAAATCGGTTTGCGGCCGCCGCGTATCGCCAGGCGTCGACCCGTTCACTTCGTGAAACGCGACTTAGAATGAGAACTCATTAGATACCTAAATGTCTGATTCGCTATGGAGGCGGTATGGCGATGACGGTCGATCTCCATCAGTTCGCGTCATACCGGCACCTCGTCGTGGTGGCGAGGACCTTTCCCTGCATTCAGGCGGCGATTGTCGTGGTGGCGTCGCTGTCCCACACCTCGCTGACGATCGCGGTCTTCGCGGTCGGAGTGACAATGTGGGCGGCATTGACGGGGTTCGGATTGAGTCTCGCCTTCAGGTTGCGGTCGGAACTTCCTCGTCCGTTCAAGGCAATGCTGAAGTCGAGCCTGCGGCTGCGAATCGTCGTCTTGACCTTCTTCGGCGATGTCATACGTTTCTGGCGAAGACGCCAGGTCGTGGACGCGCCACAGTGTCCATAGTGGCAAAGATCGAACGATGTCCTATCGAAGTGCGTCGACCGGACAGTGGAGCCGGTGCCGGGCGATCAACTCGATGCTCAACGCGACCGCCACCGACCACACCGCCGGACCGAACACGGTCAGTCGGCTGGATCACGAGGGCCGTGGGGAGTTGTCGGCCCGGCCGGTCGGTTGACGACCGGCCGGGCCGATGCCGGGTCAGCTTCCGATGAGGGCGAGCCAGGTCTGAGGCCCGACCAAACCGTCAACGGTGATACCGGCCGTGCTCTGGAACGAGCTGACGGCCTCCTTTGTGGCTGGACCGAAGGCGCCGTCGACGCTGAGGTTCGCGCCGTGGGCGTTCAGCTGCGCCTGCAGGGCCTTCACCGCCGCACCACTGTCCCCACTGGAGACGTTGATGATCAGTGTGGACCACGTCTGCGGGCCGATCACGCCGTCGACGCTCAGGCCCTTGGCGGTCTGGAACGCCTTGACCGACGAGTCGGTGGCGGGGCCGAAGTCCCCGTCCGGGCTTGTCGAGTGGCCGTGCGCGGTCAGCAGGTGCTGCGCCGCGACGACGTCCGCACCGGTGCTGCCGACCTTCAAGTTCGGCCACGACGGACCGGGCGCGGGCGTGCCACCGGCTTCGGCGATCATCGCGCGGGCCTTGGCCTCGGCCTGGTCGTAGCGCTCCGGGTATGCGGACCGCTGGACGCTCTGCGCCAGTTGACCGGCCGTGTAACCCGGGTTGTTGCGGTCGTTCGGGATCGCCTGGTCGAGGAACCTGTTCGTCGCGTGGTTGACGTCCAGGCACAGGGAAGCCGGGTCGCACCAGCCTTGGCTGGGGCGCTGCTGGAAGACCCCGAGGGAGTCACGGTCGCCGCAGTTCAGGTTGTTCATGTGCGACTCGACCCAGCCGGCCTCGAACGCCGCCAGCATGACCTTGTCGGTGACGCCACGGCTCTGCGCGATGCCGTGGATCTGCCGGATGATCGCGGGGTCGTGGTTCGGTGGGACGGCGCACTTCGCGTCCAGGAGTTGGGCGTTGGCCTTGTGTTCCGGCGCAGGGGGAGCCGGGGTATCGGCCATGGCCGCGGGAACGCCCACACCGATGACGACGGCCGCGGCCGCCGCGACGGTGAGAATGCGTAGCCGGCCTTTGCCGCTACGGAATGACATGGTGATTTTCCTCCAGGGGATGGTGGAATGCCGGTACTGCGGCTCGTGGAGCGAGCCGATTGATCCGAGGCTGTCTCGCCGACTCAGGTCGTGCGAGGCGAGGGGCCGAGTGCGTCACTCGGCAATACCGAGAAGTCGATGCCTATGAACAGCTTCGACAACCCTCCGATGACGTTCTGGCACCGCCGTCGCCGAACTATCGAGTAATGGAACAGCCTCTATCTGTCATTATTCTGTTTTCGTCGCACGGGAACGATCACCGCGCATTCCGCAAATTATCAGATTCCCTCGCGCGATGGAATACTGAGAATTCAGGTGCCCTCATTGAGAGCATTGTCGACAGTTTCGTTGCCGCGCTGGAAATGTGGTGACGAACTGGCGTTTCGCCCTAGCGGCACCCACTTCATTCGTGTTGTGCGCATGGCGAATCCGGCCCGCGATCATCCAGCCGAACATGGCCAGGTTATGGGAATCCAAGGAATCGTCCAACGCGTGCACATATCGCCATATGGGCACGTTCCACCGGTAACGGCCCTGGTCCTGCGTGCAGTCCTCGCGCACGCGGGCGTCCATCGAACAATGATTCGGGGTGTCCCGATTCGGGGATGGCCCCGAATCGACTGCATCCTCACACACCAAAGGATGCGCGATCTCATGGTGTTGCCGTGCTCGAGGGAGCGGAGCGGACCCATCGGCATTTACGAGGCGGCCCGCGTCCACTCGTTCCCTCAGAAGTCGGGCGTCACGCGCAACGCGATCAGCGCATCCGGTGGCGCCTCCTTGGAC
>NZ_CBCRZX010000076.1:0-14609 GCF_965137155.1 Stackebrandtia soli | reverse complement strand
CGCTTGGGTGGGGCGGGGACGAACTGGTGAGAGAGGTGAGGTGGCTCTTTGCCCTTCGAGTGTGCGAGGAGCGTGGGGGTGCCGTACCGTCTGACGGCGTGAATGATCTGTTCGACCTCGGCTTTCCGGCGATCGTGGGTGTCCTCAACGTCACTCCGGACTCCTTCAGCGACGGTGGCCGATACCGTGACCGGGACGCCGCCGTGGCACACGCGACGGCGATGCGTCGGGACGGCGCCGATCTCGTCGACGTCGGCGGTGAGTCGACCCGTCCGGGCGCCGGTCGCGTCGACGCGCCGACCGAGATCGGCCGGGTCGAGGGGGTCGTCCGGGATCTGGCGAGCGCCGGAATCCCCGTGAGCATCGACACGACCCGCGCGGCGGTCGCCGAGGCGGCCTTGGCGGCGGGCGCCACGGTCGTCAACGACGTGTCGGGAGGGCTCGCCGACCCCGCGATGCTGCCGCTGCTGGCGGAGGCGTCGTGCCCGGTCATCCTCATGCACTGGCGCGGGCACTCCGACCGGATGCAGGGTTTGGCGTCCTATGACGACGTGGTGGCCAACGTCCGCGACGAACTGTCGGCCCGTGTCGACGACGCGATCGCGGCGGGTGTGGCCGCGGAGCGGATCATCATCGACCCCGGTCTCGGTTTCGCGAAGCTCGCCGTGCACAACTGGGCGTTGTCGGCTCGGCTGGACGTGTTGCTGGAGTTGGGTTTTCCGGTGCTGTTCGCGTCGTCTCGGAAGTCGTATCTGGGCGCGTTGCTCGCCGACGCCGATGGGTCGCCCCGCCCCGTCGGAGAGCGGGACGCGGCGACGCTCGCGACGTCCGTGCTGGCGTTCGCGGCGGGAGCGTGGGGTGTGCGTGTCCATGACGTGCGTGGCACGGCCGACGCGCGCGCGGTCTGGCTGGCGACGAACACCGCGAACCGATCAGAGCCATAGTGGACGTTCCGGTCGGGCGGAGCGCCCCGTGACCGACGTCGTGAGCGCGCGTTCCGCACGGCCGCAACGATCCGGACGCGGAAGTCGAAGTCGGCGCCGTCACGACGAGCCGACGCGCGGAGACGGATCTCCCCAAACCGTCGCGCACCGCGTACCGTGAGATCGTGGCGGAACACCGGGACCGAATAGATCTGACAGGACTACGCGTGCACGGCTTCCACGGCGTGTACGACTTCGAGCGCGTCAGCGGGCAGGACTTCATCGTCGACGTGACACTGTGGCTGGACACCACGCGGGCCGCGACCAGTGACGAAATCGTCGACACGATCCACTACGGGCACTTGGCTGACGCTCTCGTCGCGGTCGTCTCGGGCGAACCGGTGAACCTGTTGGAGACGCTCGCGGCGAGACTCGCGGACACGTGTCTGACGGACGACCGTGTCTCCGAGTGCACCATAACCGTCCATAAACCACAGGCGCCGATAGCGCACCAGTTCGCCGACGTGTCGGTGACGATAACCAGGAGCCGGTCATGACCTCCGTCGTATTGAGTCTCGGCGCGAACCTGGGCGATCGCCGCGCCGCGCTGACGGCCGCGGTCGAGGCGATCAAGCCCGACAAGGTGTCCGATGTGTACGAGACGGAGCCGTGGGGGGACGACGACCAGCCGACGTATCTGAATCTGACGCTGATCGCGCACGACGACAACAAGTCCCCCGCCGACTGGCTCGCGACCGCGGCCGCGTGCGAGGCGACCGCGGGCCGTGTCCGTGACCCGAACCGGCGGTGGGGGCCGCGCGTCCTCGACGTCGACATCATCGCCGCCTTCGACACCGCGGGCGAACCCATCAACAGCGACGACCCGACGTTGATCCTGCCGCACCCGCGCGCGCACCTGCGGGCGTTCGTTCTCGTGCCGTGGCTGGCGATCCAACCCGACGCGGCCCTGCCGGGCCGGGGGCGGGTCCGTGACCTGCTGCGGGATACGGGGCTCGCCGCCGACGCGCGGACGCTGCGACGCCTCGGACCGCTAAAGTCGACTGATCATGGCTAAGGACCCGAAACCGCAACCAACGTTGAAGCCGACGACCCCGGCGACACTGTTCGTGACGGCGCTCGCGGCGGGCGCCCTGATGCTGCTCGTGGCCGCCCGGTTCTACTCGTACGTTCCCCGGCCGTCGTGGTACACGCCGGTGATGCTGCTCGTGCTGGCGTTCGCGCTGGCGTTCCTCGCATACACCACGAAGGCGCGCATCGACCGTCGTCCTGGAACGGAGCCTCCGGAACCGCTCGTCGTGGCGCGCTACGCCGCGCTGGCGAAGGCGTCCTCGATCGGCGGCTCGTTGTTCGCCGGCGTGTACGCGGGTCTCGTCGTGTACACGGTCGCTCAACGGACGCGCCTCACCGTCGCCGCCGAGGACCTTCCCCCGTCGGCCTTCGGCTTCGTCGCGTGTCTCATGCTCGTCGCCGCCGCCCTGTGGCTGGAGCGGGCGTGTCGGGTGCCCGAGGACGACGACCGCGACGACGATTCGAGCGGCAACGTCAAACGGTAGGTCTAGCCTCCGGGGCCGTCCGCGACGCTCGCAGCGCCCTTTCGGCATTTGTTCCCGGTCCTCCGAGACCGTCTCGATCGAGCACTTCTCGCACGCTCGATCAATCGTCCTCAAGCGACTCGTCAGGCGTTGGATCGGCGCTGATCGTGACGATTCGTCCGTCTCCGCTGTGACCGTCGGTCTCTTTCAAAAATGGCCGTGAGCCGCTAATGTGCCATTGACGACTCTCGAAGTGATGGCAAGGCGACCGCGCTATGACATATAACGACCTGTCCGGCCCATACCACTATGGGCCGTCCGCGCCCGCCGACGAACGGGACGATCCGGTCCCGTCCACGCCGATCGACGTCCCGCAGCCGGCGGACCGGTTCGGCGTCCACATCGTCCTGGAAGTGTTGCTGGCGCTCGGTTTCGCCGGTGCGCTGTTCGCGTTGTACCGCAGCCCCCAGGCGGACCTCGGGAGCGCCGACGGTCGGCATCTCGCGATCATCATCGCCGTTCCGATCCTGCTCATCGCGATGGCCGCGGCCGTTTCGCTGCGCGTCGGGTTGACGAACGTCGCCGTCGGCGCCGTGGCGGCAGGAGCGGGGGTCATCTTCGCGTTGAACAGTCCGCGCGGAACGTTGTCGGCCGCCGCGATCACGATCGGCATCGTCCTCGCGGCGGGACTCGTCCTGTCGATACTGGTGATCGTGCTGCGGACGCCGGGCTGGCTCGCCAGCGGCGCCGTCGCGATCGCGGTCACCGCCTGGGTGACGGCGCGGCCCGACATCGGGGTCTCCATCGACGGACTCGGCCTGTTCCCGGCGTCGAGCGCGTGGATCTGGCTCGTCCTGACCGCCGGCCTGTCGATCCTGCTCGGCATCATCGCGGCGACGAGCCGTTTCCGCGACCGACTCGGTGACTGCCGCGAAGTCGCCGCCAGCGGTGGTCCCAGACCGACGGCGACGGTCATGATGATGCTCGTCGGCCTCCTCACCTCGGTCGTGCTGGCGGGCCTCGCGGGCATCTGGATCGCCTGGACCGCCACCGATCTCTCCACGTCCGAAGTCCACGCCGCGTCGTTCGACCCCCTCCGTCTCACCCTCATCGGCTTCGCGGCCGCCCTGCTCGGCGGCACGAGCGCGTTCGGGCGGATCGGCGGCGTCCTCGGCACCGTGCTCGCGGCGTTCGGGCTGACCGCCGCGCTGTTGTTGTTGCGCGCCAGCGGTTCGACCGTTGACGCCATCTGGCTGTGGCTGCCCGCTCTCGCGCTCGGCGCGATCGTCAACCGCGTCGTCGAATGGCTCGCGCCGGGCATCGACGACTGGAGCGACGACCGGGAGCCGCCGCGAGCCCTGACCTCCTCATCCGCCTCCCCTGACCCGTTCCGGTGAACCGTCCCCTCCCCCCGTGAAAGAGTTGATCCATAGTGACCTATGACGTGAGCCGCATCGACGACGCGATGAACGCGCCGCCCGCCGAGCCACCAAGAACCATTGTGGAGGATAACGGGACGCGTTGGTGGCCGCACCTCGTGTGGGACGGGACGCTGCTGATCGTCACGCTCATCGCCGCCGCGGTCGCGCTCCTGTTCATCCCGTCGTTCCCGGACCTCGGCGAGGTCAACGACGTCTCGACGGCGGTCATGCGTTTCGGGCCGATCCTGCTGCTGGCGACCGCCCTGGCGGTGTCGATGCGCGTCGGCGTGCCGAACCTCGGCGTCGTCGGGATCGCGGCGTTCACCCCGATCATCCACTCGGTGAGCGTCACCGCCGGTCTCGACACCGGGATCGCGTGGCTGGTGACCGTCGGAGCGCTCCTGACCATCGCCCTCGTTCAGGCCCTGCTGGTCCTGTTGCTGCGCACCGCCGGTTGGGTCGTCGGGCTGTTCACCCTGCTCGCGCTCACCGCCGTCCTCAACCAGTTGTCCATGTTGGGCGTCAAGTGGAACGGCGAGGCGGTCGCCTGGAGCATCGGCCTGGTCGACTCGGTCGGCATCATCGCGGTGAGCGGTGCCGCCGTCGGCATCGCGATCGGCGTGGGGGTGCTGTTCTCCCTCAAGGGAATCCGCGCCAAGGCGGAGGCCTGCGCGGCGGCGTCCGACGGCAACGGGCGGCGCACCGGCGCCGGCGGGGTGCTCACGGTGATCGCGCTCGTCGTCTCGAACCTGCTCGCCGGAGCGGCGGGCCTGGTGGCGCAGAACTTCCCGGTTCCGCTGATCGACCCGAGTTCACTGATGGACGTACGGACGATCAACCTGCTCCTGTTCGTGCTGGCGATCGTGTTGGTCGGCGGCGCGACGACCCGTGGGCGAGGCGGTGTGGTCGGCGTCGTCTTCGCGACGGCTTTGCTGCTCGCGGCGGAGGCGTACCTGACCAGCGTCCCGGAGGCGTCCCACGCCTATGTGTGGCTCGGCGTCAGCGCCTTGCTCCTCGGCCTGATCGTCAACGCCTTCCTCATCGTCCTGGGTCGTGCGCCGACGCTGCCGGCCGGTACCGACACGTCCCTGGAGACGTTGATGACGGACGACGCGACTGCGGAGTCGGCGCCCGCCGCGACTCCGACGCTCACGATCCCCGCCGTCGACTCGACCGTCCCCCATGGTCGCTACCCGACCCTGCCCGACGACACGATCGAGAACCCGGTCGTCGCCGAGCCGACTATCAGCACGGACGCGGTGACGGCGACCCTTCCCGCCGTCACGGAACCGACCGAGCCGGAACCGGCGGAGCAGCCCGACGATCGGCGCGGCGACGACGACCCGCTCCCCGCGCGCCCCGACTCGACCGTGACGCTCGCCTCGCCGACGCTGGCCCCGGTCGCGGCGGACGGTCCGATGGCGAACGAGACGCCGCCCGCACCGGTCGAGACCGCCGTCGCGGAGGCGACCCCGGAGACGGAGGCCTCGCAACACGAGGAACCGGTCACCGTGGAGACGCCTTCGGTGGACGTCACGGCGGTCGAGCCGGTCACGGCCCCGCCCGCGCCGACGGACGCACCAGAATCCCCGGCGGCGGACGACGTCGAGGACTCGGACACCGTGGTGATCCGGCCGCGCCAGTCGGGCCCGAACTCGGACAGTTACCAGTATCGGCCTCCGGCCCAATAGGACACGACGACGAGGGGCGCGGCCGATCGGCCGCGCCCCTCGTCGTGCCACCACCGGGGCCTCGATCGCGCGGACACAGCCCACAGGGGACGAACCGACCCACGTCCCGTTCCGACCCGTTGGGTTCGGGCGAAGGAACGACCCGGCTCTCCGCGCCGCCCCGGGAACGGGTGTCCGATGGGCCGCGTTCGACGAAAACGAGCCGCTCACCGTGGTCGCGGCGGCAGAATCACCGCATGGTCACACGGTGGAAGGTCGGCGCCCTGACGGTCGTCGTCGCCCTGTCTATGAGCGGATGCGGAACCGACGAGAAGGTCGGCCACAAGATCCGGTACGCGGTGACCGGCGACGCCGCCGGTCCGGTCGCGCTGAGTTATACCGGGAAGGACGGGAACACTCCGTCCATCAACGAGCCGTTGCCCTGGTCGTCCGCCGGCTCGTTCAAGCTGACCGGCCGTATCGCCGTCTCGGCCGTCTCGGACAAGGAGACCGACAGCCTGAGGTGTGTGATCAGCGTCGATGACGAGGTCGTGGCCGACGAGTCGGGCACCGGCACGGTCCTGTGCGAGGCCGACATACCCGAGTGACGGCCCCTCCGACTCCTCGCACCACCGTGGCGGACGCTCTCGGTCCGGCGCACCTCGGACTCAAGTGTTTCGGTCAAGCCGGGTCTCACCCATCCCGTCCGTCGACCATGGACGGTCAAGCTCGGCTCAGACCCGCAGGACCTTGATGCCCGCCGCCGTGAACTCGGCCGTCTTCTCCGCCGCGACCGTGGTGTCCGTGATGAGGGTGTGCACGCGTTCGATCGGGCAGATTCGCGCGAAGGCGTGCCCACCGATCTTCGAACCGTCGGCGATGATGACGACCTTGCGGGCGCGCGCGGCCATCAGCTGATTGATCGCGGCCTCCCCCTCGTGGTGCGCGGTCGCCCCCAGCTTGACGTCGATCGCGTCCACCCCGAGGAACACCATGTCCAGCGTGATCTCGCGGAGGATCGGCGAGGCGAGCGGCCCGATCAACTCGTAGGACTGTGGACGGACGACGCCGCCCACGACGACGACCTTGATGTGCGGACGGACGATCATCTCGTTGGCGATGTTGAGCGCGTTCGTCACGATCGTCAACGGGGTCGTGCCGGAGGTCGCCACCAGGTCGGTGCGCATCGCGAGCGCCCGCGCGACCTCGGTGATCGTGGTCCCGCCGTTGAGGCCGACGACCATTCCCGACGACACGAGCCCGGCCGCCGCCGCGCCGATGCGGTGCTTCTCCTCGACGCGTTTGGCGGTCTTGTATCGCAGCGGGAGGTCGTAGGACACTCCGCCGGCGACGGCGCCGCCACGCGTTCTGGTGATCATCTGCTGTTGCGACAGCTGATCGAAGTCACGGCGGATCGTCGCCTGGGAGACGTGCAGCCGTTCGGCCGCCTCCTCGACGGTGATCCGTCCGGTGGACGCCAAGATCTCCAGCAGGGTGTTCCAACGGGCGTAGCGGTCCATCATCTCTCCTCGTCAAGCCGCATCCGGCAGGAGCCGACGATCGCGGTAGTGTGCACAATAATGCGCGAAACCGCGTCACCTCGCCGACGGGTCTGCGCGAACGCACAGTTTCGAACTTTCACGGGAGCCTCATGTCGTACGTCGATGAAGAGATCGCCAGTCAGCCCGAGTGCTGGACGCGCGCCATCGAGCTCGCGTCACGAACGACGACGTTGCCCGAGCCGGGCGAGCGGGTCGCCGTCGTCGGCTGCGGCACGTCATGGTTCATGGCCCAGTCATACGCCACACTGCGGGAAGCCCTCGGACAGGGTGAGACCGACGCGTTCGCGGCGTCCGAGTTCCCCGCCGGGCGCGCCTACGACCGACTCATCGCGATCAGCCGGTCCGGCACGACGAGCGAAGTCGTCGCACTGCTCGATCGGATCTCGACCCCGTCGACGGCCGTCATCGGCGTCGCGGGCACGCCCATCGACGACCTCGCCGACGCCAGTGTCGTCCTCGACTTCGCCGACGAGCGGTCCGTCGTGCAGACGCGCTACGCGACGAGCGCGCTCGCGCTGTTGCGCGCGCACCTCGGCGAGGACCTGACGGTCGCGATCGCGGACGCGCGGATCGCGCTGGGGTCGGACCTCCCGATCGACCTCGACGACATCGAGCAGATCACCTACCTCGGTCGAGGATGGACGGTCGGCCTGGCGCACGAGGCGGGCCTGAAGATGCGCGAGGCCGCGACGTTCTGGACCGAGTCGTACCCGGCGATGGAGTACCGGCACGGCCCGATCAGCATCACCGGCCCGAACCGGGCGGCGTGGATGTTCGGCGACGCCCCGGAGGGCCTCGCCGCCGACGTCGCCGCCACGGGCGGGCAATTCATCGACAGTCACCTCGACCCGTTGGCGGATCTCGTTCGGGCGCAACGCGTCGCGATCGAACTGGCGACGCGCCGGGGCCTCGACCCGGACAACCCCCGTCACCTGACCCGATCGGTGATCCTGCCATGACCACCGACCTGGACGCGGTGATCGCGCTCGACGTCGGGGGAACGTCGTTCAAGTGCGCGCTCGTGTCGCTCGACGGCCGCATCCTGCTCAGTCTGCGCCGCGAGACCCACCGCGAACGCGGCCCCGAGGCGATCGTCTCGGCGATCGTGGACACGGCGGCGGAGTTGGCCGAGATCGACGGTTACACGGCGCGCGCCGTCGGCGTCGCCGTGCCGGGTGTCATCGACGCCGCCGACGGGATCGCGGTCTACGCGGCGAACCTGGGTTGGCGTGACGTCCCGCTGCGGCGGCTCGTCACGGAACGGACGGGCCTGCCGACGGCGCTCGGCCACGACGTCCGTGCGGGCGGGCTCGCCGAGGCGCGGTTGGGCGGCGGTCGCGACAGCGACCAGCTGCTGTTCGTCGCCATCGGCACCGGGATCGCCGGGGCGCACATCGTCGGCGGCCAGGCGCTTCCGGGCGCGCACGGTTCCGCGTGCGAACTCGGACATGTCGTGGTCCGGCCCGGCGGGCCGCTGTGCGGCTGCGGTCAGCGCGGGTGCGTGGAGGCGATCGCGTCGGCCGTGTCGGTGGAGCGACGGTATCGGGAGGCCGCCGGGGAGTCGGCGAGCGCGGCGGAGATCGTCGCGCGGCTGGAGACCGACCCGATGGCGCGCGCGGTGTGGGACGAGACGGTCGACGTCCTCGCCGACGGCCTCCTCATCGGAGTATCCATGATGGACCCCGATACGTGCGTCATCGGCGGAGGCCTCGCGGAGGCCGGGGACGCGCTCCTCGAACCACTGGGGAAGGCGTTGGAGGCGAAGGCGACGTTCCACACGCTGCCGCGCCTGGTCCGCGCCGAACTGGGCGACACGGCCGGGTGCATCGGCGCGTCCCTGCTCGGGCTGGAACGGTTGAAAGAGACGAGTTCGTGAGTCCGAGCCGCGGCACCGGGCAATCAGGCACGACGGGACCTCCACACCGGACGCCGTGGGCGGCACGGCCGAAGTCGCCACGACGTCCACGAGAGAACTCTGGCGTCCGCCACGAACCGGCGGGACACCGATCGCGCCCCGCCGTCCGACGCGCGACATCGCGCACGGCCCGCACCATCGCGTCCGGCTCGCCCGCCCGTCGGGGTGAACGAGCCACCGCGCCGAATCCAGCGGCACCGCCCTGCGATTCAATCCACTCAACTCGCACGTTCTGAAGGAGACATCGTGAATCTGCCCGAATGCGCGCGCGTCGTCAGCGGGGCGGGCGTCGTCTCCGGCACCGTCCGCGTCACCGGCGACCGCATCACCGAGATCGTCGAGTCGAGCAGGGAACCGGAAGGGTGGATCCTCCCCGGTTTCGTCGACATCCACTGCCACGGCGGCGACGGCGCGTCCTACACGGTCGGCGACCCCGACCAGGCGCGTAAGGCCGCCGCGTTCCACCTGCGACACGGGACGACGTCGACGCTCGCCTCGCTCGTCTCGTCGCCCTTCGACGTGATGATGACGGCGACGAAGGCGTTCGCGCCGCTCGTCGAGGAGGGCGTCCTCGCCGGAATCCACTTCGAGGGCCCGTATCTGGCGGTCAGTCGCTGCGGCGCGCAGAACCCGGACGCCCTGCGCGACCCCGACATCACCGAACTCGACCAACTCGTCGAAGCGGGAGCGGGCGCGATCAAGATGGTGACGATCGCACCCGAACGCCGCAAGGCGATCGAGGCCATCGAATGGCTGTCGGTGCACAACATCGTCGCCGCGATCGGCCACACCGACGCCGACTACGAGACGACGGTGCGGGGCATCAACGCGGGCGCGACCGCCGCGACGCACCTGTTCAACGGGATGCGCCCGTTCAACCACCGCGACCCCGGCCCGATCCCCGCGCTCCTGGACGACCCGCGCGTCGTCTGCGAACTCATCCCCGACCCGGTGCACCTGCACATGGGCACCCTCGCGTTCGCGCTGCACGCGTCGTGCGCCCCGTGGGCGGCGCTCGTCACCGACGCGATGTCGGCGACGGGGATGCCCGACGGCGAGTACGAACTCGGGGGTCTGTCCGTGACGGTCGCCGACGGCGCCGCCAGGCTGACCGGCGACGGCTCGATCGCGGGTTCCACGATCACCATGGACGACGCCTTCCGCAACACGGTCGAGCTCGCCGGGGTCGACGTCGAGACCGCCGCGTGCATGGCGTCGACGACGCCCGCCGAACTGATCGGGCTCACCGACGTCGGCTCGATCGCCCCCGGCCTGCGCGCCGACCTGCTCGTGTACTCCGAGAACCTGGAACTTCAGGGGGTCATGCGCGCCGGGAAGTGGATCGAACGGTGATCCTCGCGGTCTCGCTGAATCCCGCGCTCGACGTCACGTACCACATCGACGAGACCATCCGTCCACACGCGACGCACCGGGTGCGGCGGGTGGACGTGGCCGCGGGAGGCAAGGCCCTCAACGTCGCGCGAGTGCTCGACACGCTCGGCACCCGAGTGACCGTGACGGGCCTACTCGGCGGCACCAACGGCGACAAGATCACGGCCGCGCTGCCCGCGACGGTCCCGCACACGTTCGTCCCGATCGACGGCGAGTCCCGCGCGACGATCGTCGTCGCGGACGGCACCGACGCGACGGGCTTCTTCGAGGCGGGACCGACGATCACCGCCGCCGCGTGGGCGGGGCTGCGACGACGCGTCGCGGGCTTCCTGCCGGTGGCGAACGTGGTGGTCCTGTCGGGCTCGATGCCGCCCGGTCTGTCCACAGACGCCTACGCCGAGCTGGTCCGCGCCAGCGTCGAGCATGGACGGTACACGGTGCTCGACGCCGACGGCGAGGCGCTCACGGCGGCCCTGCGCCACCACCCCGACGTGATCAAACCGAACACCGCCGAGCTCGCCGCCGCCGTCCCCGAACTCGACACCTCCACCATCGACGGCGCCTTCGCGGCGGCCGACCGGCTGCGCGAGGCGGGCGCCCGCGCCGTCGTCGCGTCGCGCGGCGCCGACGGACTCATCGCCGTCGCGGAGGACGGCACGCGATGGCAGGCGACACTCGGCGAGGCCCTGGCGGGCAACCCGACGGGCGCGGGCGACGCGTGCGTGGCCGGGCTCGTGCGCGGCGTCCAGTACGGTTACGACTGGCCGGGGCGGCTACGAGAGGCCGTGGCGTTGTCGGCGGCGGCCGTCCTGTCACCTGTGGCCGGAGCGGTCGACGTCCACGACTATCTGCGTTTTCGACGACGAGTCACCGTGACGGAACGTCCACCGCCGTAACATCGCACCCATCCATAAGCGACAATCCATGTGGCCGAGCACGATACGACAGGAGCCGAACACCATGCCATTGGTCGGTACCGCCGAGATGATCGAAGCCGCCGATGGGCGCGGCATCGGCGCCTTCAACGTCATCACCGTCGAGCACGCCGAGGCGATCGCCGACGGCGCCACCCGGGCGGGATTGCCCGTGATCATGCAGATCTCCGAGAACGCCGTCGCATTCCACGATGGACGACTTGAGCCGATCGCCGCCGCGACCGCCGCCATCGCGCGGGCGTGCGACGTCAACGTCGCCCTGCACCTCGACCACGTCACCGACCCCCGCCTGTGGGAGATCGCCCCGCAACACGGTTTCGGCTCCGTCATGATCGACCAGTCCAAACTGCCCTATGAGGACAACATCGCGGAGACGGGTCGCGCCGTCGAATTCCTGAACAGCCGCGGCCTCTGGGTCGAGAGCGAACTCGGACAGGTCGGCGGCAAGGAGGGCGACACGCCGCTGTCGGCACACGCGCCCGGCGCCCGCACCAACCCGCTCGAAGCGATCGACTACGTCGCACAGACCGGAGTGGACGCGCTCGCCGTCGCCGTCGGTTCGTCGCACGCGATGACGACCCGAGACGCCGCGCTCGACATCGACCTGATCGCGGCGCTACGGACGGCCGTCGGCGTACCCCTGGTCCTGCACGGTTCCTCGGGCGTCCCCGATGTGGAACTCCGCCGCGCCGTTCGGGCCGGAATGGTGAAGATCAACATCGGCACCGCCCTCAACATCGCCTACACCAACGCGATCCGCGACTACCTCGGCGAGAACCCCGACACGGTCGACCCCCGCAAGTACGTCACCCCAGCCCGCGAGGCGATGGCGACGACGGTCGCCCACTTCCTCACGCTCCTCGCCAACCCGCGCGCCAACCCGAGCGAGAACCCGCACGAGAACGCGCACGAGAACGCCTGACGAACACGAGCACCTCACCCGCCCATTCCGCTTGGTTGGGCAAAAGTTCCGCTTGGTTGGGCAAATTGCGAAATCACGCCTGTTTCCGACATTTGCCCAACCAAGCGGAGTGTTTGACCAACCAAGCGGAACACCTGACCGAGCCGTTCTTCGGCTCGGCAAGAAAACACGAACTCCCCGGACCGGGTGACAACGGACTTTCGGCTTGGAGGGACGGCATGCCTCCGACCGAGACATCGCAACCCTTATCGGCTTGGCGGGACGGCATGCCTCCAACCACGGCGCCGCAACCCTTATCGGCTTGGTGGGGCGGCGTATGAGACCGCAAGGCGAGCCACGGGCAGGAAGGGAGCCCCACCAAGCCGGGAGACTCGACCACCTCGCTTCCGGAACTTCTTTCGACCGCACAGAGATCGTCTTTTGCGGCTTGGTGGGGCTCCGTTACCGATGCCGTAGAACGGTTCCAACACGTACACCGGGAGGGCACCCACCGAACACACCTCGGCTGCGCCATGGTGCCTAGCCGGGGTTCGCTCCTGCCTGTGGGTGGGTTTGTGTCCACTGTGATTGTTCGCCGAGCACGTCCGGGGTGTCCCGCAGACGCTCGGCGACGGTCAACGCCTCGATCTCGGTGGCGTAGGCGCGGCGACCGGTGTGATCGTGATGCCCAGTCATCTCCACTATGTACGACGTGGTCACGCGATAGACCCGAACGTCCCGTCCGGCCCATGGCGCGCTACCTCGGCTGCGCCACGCCGCCACCGTCTCGACTTCGCCGCCACGCCCGATCAGACGTTCACCATCCATGCCCATGAGCAGGGATAATGCCACACTATCGAACACATGTTCAACGAAAGGTGCATCACAGGCCGGACGGCGTCGCCGGAGGTCGTCCCGCGCACCAAGACCGCGCTAAGGGAATCAACCGTCGCACGGCGAGGCGTCTCGACACCAGTGTTCGACGTCCGAGAGCCTCGACGCGGACATCCCTCGAACGAGCCGATAGCCATTGAACGGCCGACTCGACCGGTAGCGCCGGAACACAGCCACGCAATCGGGGCCGGACAACGGGATCACTCGAACTCCGCGAGCCGATCGTTGACTGCACTGTTGACGCTGGGCAGGTACGTCTCCAAGAGCCATTGGTGCAGTTCCCCGTTGGTGAACGGGTAGTCAGGATCGCCGCCCTGCTGCGCGAAGTACTCCCCCGTGAAACTGAGATCGATCTCGATCAACCATCGACCGTCCCTCGCGAGCACCCCCAGGTACTCGGTCGCGCCGCTCTCCGCCGAGCTCGCGATCAGCACCCCGGCGTCCCAGGGATCGCTCAACTCGGTGCGGACGTCCTCGACGTCGCCCTTGCGTTCCTCGACGAACCGCATTCGGTCGTCGTACATCGTGGCGGCCTTCTCATCGTCCTCCCAGGGCACGATCTTGACGCTGAGCCCGCCGACTCGCGGCATGCTGTCGAGCGCACCGAGGTCGATGCCGCCCGCGCAGTTCAGCGCGTCCGGGTCGAGGTTGGCCTCACTCCAGCCGACGCTGTCGGGATGTTCCGGGCCGACCTTCGTCGCGACCCACTCCTCGATGCCCATGAAGTCGACGAACGGCCGAAGGTCCTCGAGCACCTCGCACGGCTCCCAGGAGCGGATCTCGGTCGCGATCGGGTCGAAGCTCTCCCCGTTGGCGGGGTCGTCGCCGTCCGTCAAGCCACAGGCGGTCAACGACAGGGCCACGAGGGCCGCGATGGCCACGGAGGTTCGATACGTCCGATTGGTTCCCTTCCAGGGATCAAGGCACTGGCGAGGACCTCCGCCACCATGCACCGGGCACCCGGCACGGCGGCGCGGTCCGAGAGGCGCCCCGCCGCCGGGATCGACGGTGGGGTCGCGCCGAGGTCTCCCGGCGATCACGTCGATCCCGCGAGGGGGCGCCTCTCGGCGCGGCCACTTGATGGATCAGCGAGTTCAGCGTCCGCGCCACGTGCACGGCTGACGCACGGCTCGTGCACGACGCACGGCGACATCCCCGTACCGGATTCGGCGTCCGGTGAGTGCAGCTAGGAAGGACCACGCCACGGCGGTACAACCGTTGGGCTACTTGACGCCTACGCGAATACCGTCTGATACGGCGCATTCGGTCGATCGAACCGGGATCCCGGGATTGGCGAACCAGGCAATGAAAAGCCCCTCACCTGTACCGGTGAGGGGCTTTTCATCTGGCAGGAGTGACAGGACTCGAACCTGCAACCTGCGGATGTAGTTCGATGGCTTGACAACCAGGTGGTTTGCTCGTCGATCGGCCGGGTAGCTGCGA
>NZ_CBCRZX010000075.1:7785-14808 GCF_965137155.1 Stackebrandtia soli | reverse complement strand
GGGGCTTGACGNCTCCGGCCGTTCGTCGTTCCAAGTGATGGGCGGATCAGTACCAGCCGACCGACTGCGAATGCGCCCACGCGTCACACGGGGTGCCGTAGCGGCCGGAGATGTACGACAGGCCCCACGCGATCTGGGTGTTGGGGTTGGTCTCCCAGTCGTCACCGTGCGAGGACATCTTCGAACCGGGCAGCGCCTGCGGGATACCGTAGGCACCGGAACTGGTGTTGGCGGCCCGCTCGTTCCAGCCGCTCTCCTTCGCCCACAGTTGGTCGAGGCACGGCATCTGGTCGAGACCGAACCCGGCTTCCAGCAGACGGGCGCAGCCCGCGGCGCGGTTGCCGGAGTACTCGTTGCAGTCCTCGGGGATCGGACCGATGTCGACGGGCTTCGACGACTCGGCTTCCTCGGCGGCCTTGTTGTTCTCAAAGGTCTGGTCGAGGGCCTTGGCCTGGTCACCGGCGACCTGAGCGATGCTCTCGGCCTTGTCCTCGGCGTCGGCGGTCGCAGCAGTGGCCGCGTAGTCGAGGTGCCAGTCCCACGTGGACTGTTGTTCCTGTTCGGACGCCGCGAGATCTTCGACGGCGACTTGACGGGGGTCGACGGCGGGACCGTCATTGGTCATACCGACCCGCACACCCGCCACGACACCGGCGACGAGCAGCAGCATCGCCGCCGCACGACACGCGAACTTGGTCAATAGGGGAACCACGAACAATCCTTTTCGCTCAACGACAGGATCGGGCGTCGATTTCGCCCCACGCCCGACTCTCGGTCGGGCGTGTCGGCGGCCGAGATGGGGTGTCTTCGGCGGCGCCGCGCGGGCAACGATACCGCACCACCGCCGTCATGGGGAGTTCGACATCACGTGCCTCCCAGGTGAAAGCGGTCATCGAGGCGTTTTCACACCATCGACGACCAGGACGTCGTCACCCAAAGGATCGACATGACGACGATCCGTCTGCCTGTGTGAAATTCAGCCGTTCGGACGATCGGCGCGCCGGAAATGTCCGGCGTGGACGTATATGTCCACGCCGGACATACGCTATCGGTAGTCCTCCAACAGTTCCGTGACCATCTCGGCGATGTCGGAGCGCTCCGAACGGTTCAGCGTCACGTGCGCGAACAGCGGGTGACCCTTGAGCGCGTCGATGACGGCGGTGATGCCGTCATGTCGGCCGACACGGAGGTTGTCGCGCTGGGCGACGTCGTGAGTCAGGACGACACGAGAGCCGGAACCGATGCGGGACAACACGGTCAGCAGGACACCACGTTCCAGAGACTGGGCCTCGTCGACGATGACGAAGGCGTCGTGCAGGGACCGGCCGCGGATGTGCGTCAGCGGCAGGACTTCGAGCATGCCGCGCGCGAGGACCTCCTCGATGACGTTCTCGTTGCTGACGGCGCCGAGCGTGTCGAAGACGGCCTGCGCCCACGGGTGCATCTTCTCGGACTCGCTGCCCGGCAGGTATCCCAGCTCCTGGCCGCCGACGGCGTAGATCGGCCGGAACACCATGACCTTCTTGTGCAGGCCCTTCTCGAGGACCTGTTCGAGGCCGGCGCACAGCGCGAGCGCGCTCTTGCCGGTGCCGGCGCGACCGCCGAGCGACACGATGCCGATCTCCGGGTCGAGCAGCAGGTCCAGCGCGATCCGTTGTTCGGCGGAGCGGCCGTGAATTCCGAAGGCCTCCAGGTCGCCTCGGACGTGCCGGACGGTCTTGTCGACGGTGACTCGGCCGAGCGCGGAGCTGGATGAGCCATTGAGGACGAGGCCGGTGTGCACCGGGAACTCGTCGACGTCGGTCAACCGGAGGCGTTCTCCACTGTAGAGATCGCTGACCTGTTCGTCGGAGACGGCGAGTTCGCTGATACCCGGCCAGGTCGGATCGATGGCCTGGCCGTGTCGGTACTCCTCGGCCTTGATGCCCACTGCGGCGGCCTTCACCCGGAGCGGCATGTCCTTCGTGACGAGCGAGACGTCGGCGCCGGCCTTGGAGAGATTCCATGCGACGGAAAGGATCCGGGCGTCATTGGCCTCTCCTTGAAACCCGGCCGGCAGGGTGCTCGGCTCGGAGTGATTCAGCTCGACGTACAGCTGGCCACCGGTGTCGTTGATCGGCAGCGGTGTGTCGAGACGGCCGTACTTGAGGCGCAGTTCGTCCAGCGTCCGCAGCGCCTGACGCGCGAACCATCCGAGTTCGGGATGGTGCCGCTTTCCTTCCAGCTCGGAGATGACCACGAGCGGCAGAACCACCGTGTGCTCATCGAACCGGCTGAACGCGGCCGGGTCGGACAATAGGACGGAGGTGTCGAGAACGTAGGTGCGTATCGTCACGTCAGGCTCCTACCGGGTCGGGCGACGAGAGTCTTCCCATCACTGCCCTCACGTTAACGCTTCAGACCGACACAAGGGAAGACCACAATGTGACCATGTTGTGACGAAGCGTCGATTTTCCCCGGTGGCGACGGTGATGTCGAGTGAGCGGACTGTCGCCGTCGGCCAACAATCTCGGCCCGAGACGCGCCGGGGACCTCCTTCACGGAATCACCGACGCCGAACCGTCGAGAGCGTGCCGTTCGCGGGCACCTGTCGGACCGAACGTCGGCGTCTGGAAAATCGCGCGAGACGAGCGTCGGAACGAAACGGCGAGACGCCCACCTCGCCAACGCCGACAACACTTCCAGCCCGCTGAACCCGGGTCCGTCCAGCGGGCTTCGAGTGCGATGGGCCGGACGTACCGCGTTCGGCACCGTCCCGGCGTGCCGAACGCGGCGCAGGAGCATCGACGAGGGACGCCCTCCGAAGGCACGTCGGGAAGCAGGTTCCCGTACACGCCTAGTACCAGCCGTTGCCCTGCCAGTAACCCCAGGCGCCGCAGGGATCGCCATAGCGGCCCTTGATGTAGGACAGACCCCAGCGGATCTGGGTGGCGGCGTTGGTCTGCCAGTCGGCTCCAGCGGACGCCATCTTGTCGCCCGGGAGGGACTGCGGGATGCCGTAGGCACCCGAGGACGGGTTGGCGGCGTTGGGGTTCCAGCCGCTCTCGTGCTCCCACAACGGAACGAGGCATTGCATCTGGTCGGTGCCGAAGTTGTACTCGGCGAGGATTCCGCAGGCGGTGGCCTGGTGGCCGGAGAACGAGTCGCATTCCGGTCCGACGACGACGGTCGGGCCGGACGATCCGGGGCCGCCCTGCTCCGGTTCGGGAGCGGGTTCGGCGTCGTTCAGTTCGGGGGCCTCGGTTTCCTCTTCGTCCTTCTCGGACTCACTGGGGGTCGGATCGGGGCGGGCGTGGTCGCGGCTGGCCACGTCCTCGGTGCGCGAGACGGCCACGTTGTCGACGGAGGAGCCGTCGTCGGGGGAGGCGGCCGCGCCGATCCACGCGCCGCCGATCAGGGCCAACGCGAGCACACCGACGAGGGCGTGCGCGAGTCGCGGTCGCCACGACCATCCAGACTTTATGGACGATGAAGCGACGTCATCGTTACCTTCATTGGAGATCGGCGACGTTTCGTCGTCATGATGATCACTCACCGTTAACTCATTCCCTCGCGGACATCGGATGCCAGAAAATGTCCTATAAGGATCTATTTCCCGGCGGCACCGAAGCCTGCCAGCGACAACGCGGACATGACAAGGGCAAACAACGAAGTGACGAGGCGAAACCACCCCGACGGTTGATTTCTTGTGACGCTTGAGAAAACTGAGGTGGCTCGATCCACTGCAACCCGACCGGACCGACAACGACGACCGCGCGGCGCGCCAACACATCACGACGTCATCACGGCGACATCACGTCACGATGTTCAGTAACGTTGAGTGACAATCAATCCACGGAGTGCGCTCGCGTCCGCGATTTCATCCTCTGTGGATGAAAATTCCGTCCGCCCTGACACGTGAGTCGACGATGGATCTCAGGGCGGGCGTGATCAGAGGCCGCCGAGGCGGCCGCCGACCGTGGTCAGCCGCCGTACCGGCGCTGACGAGTGGAGTACGAGCGCAGGGCCCGCAGGAAGTCGACGCGCCGGAAGTCCGGCCAGTTCATGTCGCAGAAGTAGAACTCGGAGTACGCCGACTGCCACAGCAGGAAACCCGACAGCCGCTGCTCACCGCTGGTGCGGATCAGCAGGTCCGGCGCGGGCTGGCCGTGCAGGTACAGGTGCTCGGCGATGTGCCCCTCCTCGATCAGCTCGGCGACCTCGTCGATGGTCTTGCCACCACGGGCGTACTCCTGCAGGAGGGATCGCACCGCGTCGGCGATCTCGCGGTGCCCGCCGTAACAGATCGCCAGGTTGATGACGGCGCCGCCGCTCCGGTCGCGGGTGCGTTCGGCGGCGTCCTTGATCGTCGTCGCGTGATGCGCGGGCAGCAGATCGAGGGCGCCGACGGTGCGCAGTTGCCACGGCTGGTCGTCGGCCGCCAGCTCCACCGTCAGATCCTCGATGATCTGCAGGAGCGGATCGAGTTCGGCGGCCGGACGCGTCATGTTCTCCGTCGACAGGAGCCACACGGTGACGTGGCCGATGCCGACCTCGTCGCACCAGCGCACGAGCCGTTTGATGTGCTCGGCGCCCTCGCGGTGCCCGTCATTGGGGTTGACGAAACCCATGTCCTTCGCCCAGCGGCGGTTCCCGTCGACCATCACCCCGACGTGTGCGGGCAACGGCCTACCGACGAGTTTGTCGGCCAGCCGCTTCTCATACACCTTGTACAACAGATCTCGGAACGCCACAGCAAGCAAGAGTACGAGCCGATCTCGTCATCCACCAACCGGGAGTCGGCTCCACCTCATACGAATACCGAGCCCACACGCGTCGGGCCGGTCCGCGAACGGACCGGCCCGATGGAAGAGCGGTGGAACGGAGAGTGTCAGTCCGTGACGCCGAGACGCGCCTTCAACGCGTCGAGTTCGGCCCAGAGGACGCCCGGCAGCTTGTCGCCGAACTTCTCGAACCATTCGGTGATGAGCGGAAGCTCCGCGCGCCATTCCTCGTCGCTGACGGCGAGCGCGGCGCTGACCTCCTCGCGGGTGAGGTCGAGTCCGTCCGTGTCGAGGGCCTCCGGCGTCGGAACGTGGCCGACGGCGGTGTCGACGGCGTCGGCGGTGCCTTCGAGACGTTCGACGACCCACTTCAGGACGCGGCTGTTCTCGCCGAAGCCCGGCCACAGGAACTTGCCGTCGTCGTCGCGGCGGAACCAGTTGACGTAGAAGATCTTCGGCAGTTTGTCGGTGTCGGCGGCGTCGCCACCGCCCTTGCCCATCTCGATCCAGTGCCGGAAGTAGTCACCGGCGTTGTAACCGATGAACGGCAGCATCGCCATCGGGTCGCGGCGAACGACGCCGACCTGGCCGACGGCGGCGGCGGTCGTCTCGGACGACAGGGTCGCGCCCTGGAAGACGCCGTGCGCCCAGTCCCGCGACTGGCTGACGAGCGGGACGGTCGTGGCGCGACGTCCGCCGAACAGGATGGCGTCGATCGGGACGCCGTTCGGGTCTTCGTAGGAGTCGGCGAGGATCGGGCACTGCTTGATCGGGGTGCAGAAGCGGCTGTTCGGGTGCGACGACAGTTCGCCGGATTCGGGCGTCCAGTCGCGGCCCTTCCAGTCGGTCAGGTGCGCGGGCGGCTCGCCCATGCCCTCCCACCAGATGTCGCCGTCGTCGGTGAGGGCGACGTTCGTGAACAGCGAGTTGCCCTTGGCGATGGTGCGCATCGCGTTCGGGTTCGTCGTGTAGTCGGTGCCCGGCGCGACGCCGAACAGGCCGTACTCGGGGTTGACGGCGTACAGCCGACCGTCGGCGCCGAACCGCATCCAGGCGATGTCGTCGCCGAGGGTCTCGACCTTCCAGCCCGGGATCGTCGGTTCGAGCATCGCCAGGTTGGTCTTGCCGCAGGCGCTCGGGAAGGCGCCGGTCACGTGGTAGACCTTGCCTTCGGGGCTGGTCAGACGCAGGATGAGCATGTGCTCGGCGAGCCAGCCCTCGTCGCGACCCATCGCGGAGCCGATGCGCAGCGAGAAGCACTTCTTGCCGAGCAGCGAGTTGCCGCCGTATCCGGAGCCGAACGACCAGATCTCGCGCGTCTCGGGGAAGTGGGAGATGTACTTGGTGTCGCTGCACGGCCAGGCGACGTCCTCGGCACCGGGTTCGAGCGGCGCGCCGACGGAGTGCAGGGCGGGCACGAAGTCCGCGTCCCCACCGAGGGCGTCGAGGACGGCAGATCCCATGCGGGCCATGATGCGCATGCTCGCGACGACGTAGGCGGAGTCGGTGATCTCGACGCCGAACATCGGCTTCTCGGCGGTCAGCGGCCCCATGCAGAACGGGATGACGTACATGGTGCGGCCCCGCATGCAGCCGCGGTACAGCTCCGTCATCGTCGACTTCATGTCGGACGGCGCCATCCAGTTGTTCGTGGGTCCGGCGTCGGACTCGTCGACGGAGCAGATGTACGTCCGCTCCTCGACGCGCGCCACATCGCTGGGATCGGTTCGCGCCCAGAAGGAGTTGGGCTTCAGCTCGTCGTTGAGGCGCACGAGGGCGCCCGATTCGACGAGTTGATCGGTGAGGCGTTGCCACTCCTCGTCCGATCCGTCGCACCACACGACGGCGTCGGGGGTGGTGAGTTCGGCGGTTTCCCTGACCCAATCCAGCAGTCGCCGGTGTTTGGTGGGGGCACGGTCCAGACCGGGAATCGCGACCGGTGCGCTCATACGGATGGCTCCTTTGTTGACGATTGCGATGGACAGCGCGACCTCACCGGCCGACAGTGGACGGCGTCGCGTCAGATGCCGACAGGGTATGCCCAGATGCTGGTACCCTCCGGGAGCGAAACCGGTCAAAGCCCCGTAAAACGTCATTCGCCGGAGGGCGGCTGCCCGAGCGAGCAGCTTTGCGCGAAAAGTGGCACATGAACGAGCATTTGCGCGCACACCTGCGCAGATCACGTCACATATTCCCGGTGAGCGACCCCACACCGTACCGGCGCGTAACGACGAACGTCGTCCTCGGGCNCNNCTCCNNG
>NZ_CBCRZX010000075.1:0-7778 GCF_965137155.1 Stackebrandtia soli | reverse complement strand
ACGACGTCACGTCGTGCGCGGCGAATCAGGTGATCTCCGGACCCCGTCGACGCAGTTCGTCCACTCCAGACATGGCGGAGCGCAGTTCGGCGAGCCATGAGTCGGCGTGTTCGCCCACGAGTCGGACACACCACGCGAGCGCGTCGGATCGAGAGCGGGCGACGCCGGAGTCGACGAGCGTGTCCAGGACGCGGCGTTCGGGCTGACGCAGTCGCGACATCACGGGGACGGTCTGGTGGGTGAAGACGATCTTCGTGCCGCCGCAGGACGCTCCCCAGCTGGCGCGGCGTTGATAGCGGTACTGGATCTGCTGCGAGATCTGGACGCGCTGTTCGCGGGTCGCCTCCCGGAATCGGCTGATCCGGCCCTCTTCCAATGCGGCGCGGTCGGCCTCGGTCGCGTCGGGTTCGTACTCGGGGGTGCCGAGCTTGCCGATGATGATCAATTCGTCGCGGTCGGCCGAGACCTCGGGCAACCCGATGAACCAGTCATCGGGCACTCGGCCTGCGATCCAGGCCGCCGCGTCATCGGCCTGCGGAACGTCGGCGTAGCGCCAACTCCCCGTGTTATCGCGTGCGTTCATGGGTTCTCCAAAAGGGAATGGGGCAAGAGCGTAATGACGATGACGATGCAACGCCGTAGCTTTGCTTACAAAGTTACACCGAAGCGGCAGGCGCCAATACTCGACCGTTCGGAGGATTTCGCCCCCTAGGGGGCATCGAGGAACACGCGACAGCGACACCGCCGCAACACATCCGAGGACTTCGACGGGATCGCCGGTGTTGACACCTCGTCGCCACGAGGATCTGCGGGTTCGCCGGGATCGCGCCCGCCAGTCCGCACCGACGGGCCGCCCACCGTCGCGAAATCCCGTGGGCCGGACGCGATGGTCGACATAAGGTCCCGACGTCCTCGCGTGACGGGAATGTCGACGACGGCCGCGAGCCGGGCCGGTCGATCCCGGCACGGTGACGCCCGACCTGGCCAGAGCTCGTCCCCTTGCCGACCAACATCTCCACCGACGACGGGGGCGTCCGTCACGACGTTCGCGGCGAAGGACCGCCGTTGCTGCTGATCCCGGGCGGGGCCGGTGACGCCGGGGTGTTCGGTCCGCTCGCCGACCGGCTCGCCACTCGATACACGGTCGTCTCCATGCACGGCAGGCTCGTGTCGGACACGTGCTCCGGCGAGCTCGGCGACCAACTCCCCAGACGCACGCGGACGACGCCGAACAACTCCTCAGAGGACTGGTTCCTGTCGGGGGCGCGACGTCGGAGGGCTCGCGACGCACGAACGCGCCCTCGTGCTCGGGTCCAGTTCGGGGCCGTCACCGCGCTCGAACCGCTCATCCGCCATCCGACCCTGGTGGAACTCGCGGTCGTCCACGAACCGCCGCTGGTCGGCCTGCTGCCGGACGCCGACGAGCAGAGGTCCATGATGGAATCAATTCGCGATGCCCCGCGCCACCGGAACCGCCGAGGCCATGGGCATCCTGGCCGAGGGAATGACCGCGCCGGGACCGGGCGAACCCCCGACCCGTCGGCACGACGGCGACTGGCTCGTCGGCTATCCCGACACGGAGCCGGAAACCGCCCTCCCCCGAACTGCTCGAGGTGTTCGATCGTCTCGGCGCCTTCCAACCCGCGTTCCTTGAGCGCGTTCTGGTCCCGTTCTCCGCGCACCGCCCGGACCTGAGGGTTCTACGCGTCCTCGTGGAGCGGCTCGTGTCCGCCGCCGGGATCGATTCGCGGAAGTTCCTGCCGTGCCGGACGACCGCCGCGTTGGCGATGTCGCTCGGACTACCGCTGACCGAGTTCCCTGGAGGTCATCTCCGCCCGGTCGAACGACCTCGCCAGTTCGCCGAGGCGCTCATCGCCCTCTTCGACGCGCACCGGGGTCAAGCCTGAGGGACGTCCCGCGATGAGCCGCCGGGCAAGCGAACGACGGACCGGCCGCGCGCACGGTGACGGCCCGGCGCCATCGAGGAGGGCACCGGGCCGGAAGTCGGACGATCAGGATCGCTCGGTCGGTTCGGCCGTCGAGTCGACCTGCGTCGTGTTCTGGGGGAACTCGGCGGGAAGCCGCTTCAGACGCTTGTTCATGTTGCGGATCAACAGCGCCGTCACCACCGCCAGCACGACGATGATGAACAAGCCCGTCGGGCCCGCGAGGCCGCCGCCACGGGTGTCACCGAAGTTGTTGACGCCGGGGTCAGCCAGAAACTCAATCACGCCCACCACGGTACCGACGCTCCGTAGAAGATGCCAGCGGGGGCGACTACTCGGCCGCCGGAAGTCGCCAGTCGATCGGCGCGGCGCCCTGTTCCTTCAGCAGTTCGTTCGCCCGGCTGAACGGCCGCGAGCCGAAGAAGCCCGACCGCGCCGACAGCGGCGACGGGTGCGCCGACTCGATGCACGGCACCGGACTCAACAGCGGTTGCAGGTTCCGCGCGTCCCGGCCCCACAGGATCGCCACGAGTGGGCCGCCGCGCTCGGAAAGCGCCCGGATCGCCTGCTCGGTGACCTTCTCCCAGCCCTTGCCCTTGTGCGCGTTGGACTTTCCGGGTTCGACGGTCAGGCAGCGGTTGAGCAGGAGGACGCCCTGGTCGGCCCACGGCGTCAGATCGCCGTTGGCGGGAGCGGGAAGCTCGAGGTCCTCCATGTACTCCTTGTAGATGTTGCGCAGGCTCGGCGGCAACGGGCGAACATCCTCCGCGACGGCGAAACTCAGGCCGATCGCGTGGCCCGGTGTCGGGTACGGGTCCTGACCGACGATCAGAACGCGCACCTTCTCGAACGGCTGAGTGAACGCGCGCAGGACCTTGTCACCGGCGGGGAGGTACTTGCGGTCCGCGGCGATCTCCGCGCGCAGGAACTCGCCCATGGCGGTGATCTGATCCGACACCGGCGACAGCGCCTTCGCCCAGCCGGGATCCAAGAGTTCTTCCAATGATGCAGTCACGCCACAACCCTACTGATGCCCTCCGACAACGACCGTCGGTGCGGCCGCTTCGGGCTTTCGTTTCGCGGCAAGGAAAGCCTCAGAGGTTGTTTCGTTACCTCAGGTCGTGCGAGGCGCGTGTCAGGGCGTCACTCGGCGAGGCGGAGGATCGCCCGCACACCGGCGTCGTATGCCGACGACCCGACAACGCGGCCGACGACCGTCGAACCACTGACGTGGTTCGACCATGAACACCGCGACGCCGCCGCAGCCGATCTGCTGGGTGACGAGACAGCCTCTTAAAGTACGGTCCGTCCGGGGTGAATCCGGTATCCCGAGTCGCGCAGCGCGCCCATGAGGTGTTCGGCGTGGTCCTCGCCCCGCGTCTCGACCGACAACGCCACCGAGACCTCCCCGACTCGCAGGTGCGGGTCGCTGCGCTGGTGCAGGACGTCGATGACGTTGCCGCCGCGCTCCGCGATCAGACCGAGGATCGACGCGAGCACACCGGGGCGGTCGGAGCAGGTGACGGTGAAGCGCTGGAAACGACCGGCGGCGGCCAGACCGTGTTCGATGACCCGCAGCAACAACAGCGGATCGATGTTTCCTCCGGACAGGACGGCGACGACGGGCCCGTCCGTCGGGATGAGCCCAGACTGCACGGCCGCGGCGCCGACGGCACCGGCCGGTTCGACGACGAGCTTGTTGCGCTCCAACAGGGTCAGCATCGCCCGAGATATGTCCTCATCGGACACCGTCACGACGTCGTCGACGAGGTCGCGCACGTGCGGAAAGGTCAACTCCCCCGGTATCCCGACGCGGATGCCGTCGGCGAGGGTCGAGTACTGCTCGAGTCGGACGGGACGGCCCGCGGCCAGGGACGGCGGGAACGCCGCGGCCCCTTCGGCCTGGACACCGATGACGCGGACGTCCGGACGCAGGGACCGCGCGACGACGGCGATCCCGGAGATGAGGCCGCCCCCGCCGACGCCCGCGACGATCGTGCGAACGTCGGGCGCCTGCCGGAGGATCTCCAGGCCGACGGTGCCCTGCCCGGCGATGACGTCGGCGTGATCGAAGGGGTGGATGAACACCGCGCCGGTCCGCTCGGCGTAGGCGCGAGCCTCGACGAGCGCGTCGTCGACGGTCTCCCCGAAGAGCTCGACGTGGGCGCCGTAGCCGCGAGTCGCGGCGATCTTCGGCAGCGGCGCCGAGGTCGGCATGAACACGGTCGCCTTCGCGCCGAGTTCGGCGGCGGCGACGGCGACGCCTTGAGCGTGGTTTCCGGCGCTGGCGGCGACGACCCCCTGGTCGCGTTCGGCGGGGGTGAGGTTGCTGATGCGCACGTAGGCGCCGCGCACCTTGTACGCGCCCGCGCGCTGCAGATTCTCGCACTTGTAACGAACGTCGCCGTACCGTTGCGGAAGGCCGCGCGCGGGTTCGATGGGGGTTTCCCGGGCGACGTTGGAGAGCAGCTTCTCGGCGTCGCGCACTTGATCCACGGTGACCAACGGCGTCATGCCGGTGATCATGCCACGCAGGAGGCACGCCTGGTGGCCAAGGCGACGGGACTCACTCGGCGCGACGNGGNCAGCCGGAGAAGGGCTCGAGTTTGACGACGGTGACCTTCAGCTGAGCGCCGGACGGCGCCAGGTAGGTCACGGTGTCGCCGACGGCGTGGCCGGTGATCGCCTCCCCGAGGGCCGACTCAGGACTGTAGACAGTCAGGTCGGTGGTCGCGGCGATCTCGCGGGAGCCGAGCAGGAAGGTCTCGGTGTCGTCCGGGTCGTCGTCGAACGCGATCGTGACGACGCTGCCGGGACCGACGTTGACGGACTCGGACGCCTCACCGACTCGGGCGGTGCGCAGGAAGTCCTCGAGGTACCGGATCCGGCCCTCCATCTTGCCCTGCTCTTCCTTGGCGGCATGGTATCCGCCGTTCTCCTTCAGATCGCCCTCCTCTCGACGGGCGTTGATCTCGGCGGCCATCGCGGGTCGGGCGGCGATCAACTCGTTGAGTTCCGAGACGAGCCGCTCGTGGGCTTCGGGCGACAGCCAAGCGCCTGTTGGTTGGTTCGAAGTAGTGGACACGATCGCATCCTCCGGACGGAATAGTCTGCTGATAAATGGACGAATGTTCGTAGTGCGACAAAGGCCGCCCCCTCATTGGGGGACGACCGCACCGGATCTCTGGATGGCGCTAACCGCGCCGAATAACAGCGCTGAACCTCACCGGTGACCGGTCTGGCGGAGGTTTCCAGGGTGTACGCCACCGTGGTGGATGACCCCTCCGCCGAGATACTCACCTCCGCGTGCCCGACAACGGCACCGTCAGCGGAGCGGGCTCGAACCCGGCAGGTGGCGTCCACACCTCCGGATTGGTACACATTGAACACGATGTCGACCGTGTTCTCGGCGGTCTCGAACGACTGGACCTGCCAATCGAGATCACCGCGACCGTACTGGTCGTACAGCTTCGCCGCGATCGCCACGCCGGCGATCACGACGACGACCGCGCCGAGCGCGGTGAACCAGCGTGGGAATCCCGAGCGTTCCCGTCGACGTCCATAGCGCCCAGGGGGGAACCGCACGTCAGTGGTGCGCGTCTCGCCCATGGCCATCGCCTTTTCCTGGTAGGTCGTCGTACGGTTCGGGAAGAATCGATTGTGGCAGACCGTTGCAATCGATGTTCGGCGGTCTCCGCCGACCCGGATCATTACCGTCACTAATCGCAAAGGTATCAACTGTGACAGAGCAATTGCGCCTGATGTGTGTGCACGCTCACCCCGACGACGAGTCCAGCAAGGGCGCCGCGACGATGGCGCGCTACGTCAACGAGGGCGTGGACGTGCTGGTCGCGACGTGCACCGGCGGCGAGCGCGGCAGCGTCTTGAACGCCAAGATGGACAGGCCCGAGGTCTGGGAGAACATCGCGGAGATCCGCGCCAAGGAGATGGACCTCGCCCGGGAGATCCTGGGGGTCCGTCAGGCGTGGCTCGGATTCATGGACTCGGGTCTGCCGGACGGCTGGCTGCCCGATTCCGGTATCGACCTCCCCGAGGACGCGTTCTATCTCGTTCCGACGGAGGAGGCGGTGATTCCGCTGGTGAAGCTGATCCGCGAGTTCAAGCCGCAGGTCATGACGACCTACGACGAGGACGGCGGCTACCCGCACCCCGACCACATCAAGACTCACGAGATCAGCATGCGCGCCTACGAGGCGGCGGCGGACGCGACGTGGCACCCCGAGCTCGGCGAAGCGTGGCAGGTGTCCAAGTTGTACTACCAGATGGGCTTCGGCCGGAAGCGCGTCTTGGCGCTGCACGAGGCGATCATCAACGAGGGCTTGAACTCCCCGTACGCGGACTGGCTGGAGAGCCGCGACTGGGCCAACGACAAGAGCGCCCGCGTCACGACGAAGGTCGAATGCGCCTCATACTTCGACGTCCGCGACGACGCGTTGCGCGCGCACGCGACCCAGGTCGACCCGGACGGTTTCTGGTTCCAGGTACCCCTTGAGCTGCAACAGAAGGCGTGGCCGACGGAGGACTACGAACTTGTCAAGTCCCCTGTGGAAGTGACGACTCCGGAGACGGACCTGTTCGCGGGCCTGCGCTGACCATCCCATTCCGCGCGGTGGCGAACGACCCCATGCCCGTTCGGTCCCATGGACCGGGCGGGCATCGTCGTACCGGTGGCCCGGACGGTTTCGGCACACCCACCGCGACGTGGCCCAGAGCCTCGACTGAGACGACACCGATCGAGTTCGGCGATTCGGGAGCACGGCGACATCGACGTGGGGGCGATGCCCGGTGTGGCCGAGCGACGCCCGCTCCTCGCACGGCCCGGGCGGGACCGGGCGCTAGTTCATGCTCGGGTCGGCCGGGTACTGCGCGACCGCCGCGAGCAGGCCGCCCTGGCGTTTCCACACCATCGGCCACAGGTCGTCCGGACGCGTCGCGAACGGATCACCCGGCAGGGAGTCGAACACCATCCAGGCGCCCTCCTCGATCTCGCCGGTGAGTTGGCGTGGTCCCCAGCTGGCGTATCCGGCGAAGACCCGCACGCCGTCCAGGAGCGCGGAAATCGAGCCAGGATCCGCCGCGAGGTCCAAAGTGCCCAATCGACCCGCGAAAGGTTTGAATCCACTGTGCTCAGCACTGTCGTCGCGCAGCCAACCGAGGGCGATCGCCGCCTCCGGCTGCACCGGTCCGCCTTCGAAAAGCACCGAGGGCTCGCCGGTCAGATGACTCCACTCGCCGAGCACCTCGGCGACCGGTACTTCGGTGGCGCGGTTGAGTACCACCCCGAGAGAGCCTCCCGGTTCGTGGCTGACCAACAGCACCACGGTGCGTTCGAAATTCGGATCCTGCAAAGCGGGCGTGGCCACGAGCAACCGTCCCACGAGCGCGTCCTGGGTGTGGCGTTCGACCATCCCCGGCTCCTGAGATTCCATCGGGCCTACCTCCCTCCTCGGCGACCGTCGTGAATGCGTTGTCCTCTTCTGGCACGCTATCCGGTCTGAGCGGCAATGAAAACAGGGTGGCGCATTTAATTCCCCCACCGCCAGTAAGCGTCGGCAATCCGACAGGCTACGCCAGCGGGAGCGTCACCGTGAAACAACAGCCGACGCCCGAATTCGCGACGGAGACCGTGCCATGATGCGCCGCGACGAGCCCCGCGACGATCGCCAGGCCCAGACCCCCGCCGCTCCCCGGTCGTCCCGTCCCGGTGGGCGTGCGCGCCGACTCACCGCGAAACGCCACATCGAACACGCGCGACAGCTCCGCCTCAGGTATCCCACCACAGGCGTCTCGCACCGACAGCACCGCCCACCC
>NZ_CBCRZX010000074.1:0-15346 GCF_965137155.1 Stackebrandtia soli | reverse complement strand
CCGGAAGCGAAGCAGGAGCGGGGAGTCGAGCGGTGCCGGAGTCGAGCGAGGCGGGGAGCGGGGCAGTGCTTGGAGTGAGATGGGTCGCAGCCGCGCGTGGAACGAGCTCTCATCAGGCGACACGCGCTCTCATGATGTGAGAGTTGCTGGCCGTGGGTTGGCCCGGCGGCGTACTGTCCCACCTGTTATGCCGCGAGTACGTCTTCTTGGGTGCCGCGACGGGGCTTGAGTCCGAGCCGGCTCCCGTCGCGGGGTTTCTCGCGCCGGTGGATGCCCGCTTCACTCCCAGGAAGTAGCCACGTCATGACAGCTTTCGCCGCCAAAGCCACTCGGTACCGGCCGTATCACGAACAATTCCCGTTCGATCTGCCCGACCGCGCCTGGCCCACCCGCCGCATCACCTCCGCACCCACCTGGTGCGCCGTCGACCTGCGCGACGGGAACCAGGCCCTCGTCGATCCGATGTCGCCGCAGCGCAAACGCCGCATGTTCGACCTGCTCGTGTCGATGGGCTATCGGGAGATCGAGGTCGGTTTCCCGGCTGCGAGTCAGACGGACTTCGACTTCGTCCGCACGCTCATCGACGAGAACGTCATCCCCGAGGATGTGACGATCCAGGTCCTCGTGCAGTGCCGGGAACACCTGATCGACCGCACCTTCGAGGCGCTGCGCGGCGTCAAACGCGCCATCGTCCACTTCTACAACTCGACGTCCGCGTTGCAACGCCGCGTCGTGTTCGGGATGGACGTCGCGGGGATCACCGATATCGCGACGCAGGGCGCCCGGCTGTGCCAGAAGTACGCGGAGATCCACACCCCCGACTCGGACATTCGCTACGAGTACTCGCCCGAGTCGTACACCGGGACGGAACTGGAGCACGCGCTGGCGGTCTGCTCGGCCGTCATCGACGTCATCGACCCGACTCCCGACCGCCCGCTCATCGTGAACCTGCCCGCCACGGTCGAGATGGCGACGCCCAACGTGTACGCCGACTCGATCGAGTGGATGCACCGGAACCTGCCGCGCCGGGACAGCGTGATCCTGTCGCTGCACCCCCACAACGACCGGGGCACCGGCGTCGCGGCCGCCGAACTGGGTCTGATGGCCGGCGCCGACCGGATCGAGGGTTGTCTCTTCGGTAATGGCGAACGCACCGGCAACGTCGACCTGGTGACCTTGGGGCTCAACATGTTCAGCCAGGGCATCGACCCGCGCGTCGACTTCTCCAACATCGACGCGATCAAGCGCTCGGTCGAGCACTGCAACCAACTGCCCGTGCACGAGCGTCACCCGTACGCGGGCGACCTGGTGTACACGGCCTTCTCGGGATCGCACCAGGACGCGATCAACAAGGGCTTCGACGCGTTGGCGGCGGACGCGGCGGCGGCGGGCAAGAGGGTCGACGAGTTCCCTTGGGCCGTACCGTATCTGCCGATCGACCCGAAGGACGTGGGCCGGTCCTACGAGGCCGTCATCCGGGTGAACTCGCAGTCCGGCAAGGGCGGCGTCGCGTACATCCTGAAGACCGAGTACGGCCTGAACCTGCCGCGTCGGATGCGGATGGAGTTCTCCCACGTCGTACAGCGGCACGCCGACGCGGCGGGCGGCGAGGTCACCCCGGCGCAGATGTTCGACATCTTCCAGCACGAGTACTCAGTGGACGAACAGCGGCATCCCCGGATCGTCATCGGCGAGCACACGTCGCAGGCGTCAGCGGACGGGACGGTCACGATCGACGCGCTCATCACCGTCGACGGGGCCGAGCACAAGGTCCACGGCACCGGCAACGGTCCACTGTCGGCGTTCGTGGACGCGGTGGGCGGCATCGGGGTACGCGTCAGCGTCCTGGACTACGCCGAGCACGCCCTGACCGCGGGCGAGACCGCGAAGGCCGCCGCCTATGTGGAGTGCGCGATCGGCGACGACGTGCTGTGGGGCGCGGGGGTGCACGAGAACATCGTCACCGCCTCGATGCGCGCCGTCGCGAGCGCGCTCAACCGGACACGATAGACGGTCGAGTCGGCGGCGGGCCAACGGCTCGCCGCCGGGTCAGCCGCCGAAGAGGCGGGCGAAGAAGCCCTTTGGACTGTCCTTTGGCGATACGACGGAGACCGCGCGGTATGGGTCGATCCGCCTCAGCAGGGCGTCCACCTGGGCAGTGTCGTAGCCGCGCATGACGATCGCGAAGGTGATGGTCTCGCCCGGGACGGACGGTGGTTGACCGGCGTTGAGTCGGCCGATCACGACGTCCAGATAGTTGTCGACCTGATCGACGTCATAGCCGCGCATGACGGTGGTGAACTGCGCGTTTTGGATCTCGGCGGCGGTGATCGGCAAGTCGGTCATCCCGACACGATAACGACGATCGTCAAGTCCGCGCCGTCCTTGGGGCCGCGGCAAGCCGCGTGTTCTGCGAACGAAGGGAGCCCCGTCTCCACCACGCACCTGGACGGTTCGAGTACCCCGGGTCCCGCTCGGCGAACCCCAGGTCGGGTCGAGACCCCGGGTCCCGCCGGGCGAGCACTATGGAGCTTCATAGGCGCGGACGACGTCGACAGCGCGGCGGCCGAGATACCGAGGCAGTAGCCGCACCGCTTCCTCCGGGTCCTCAGCCCGCCGAGAGACTTCGGGTGGTGCCCCGCGACGTGCCGGAAACGACTCCGGAAGGGACTCCGATACCGCGCTCCGGCACGCCCAAGGCGTCGCGCGCCGACACCCCCGCCTCCCGGCGAGCCCGCTCGTCACGGAGTGGACTCCCACCGGCTCCTAGATCGGCGACACCGCCAATAGGTCCAGTGTTGTCGGAATCCCGCAGGCGAGACGGACCGCGTCCGCGTCGCCTCGCAGGCTCGCGGCGCTCACCGGATCCGAGGTCTCGGCGATCCGGGAGAGGATCAGGAGCGCGCGGATCTCGCCTGGGCGGTGGCCCGACGCGCGGTGCAGTGCGAGGGCCTCCGTCGCGTCGACGTGCGCCGCCGGGTCGCCGAGTTCGGCGAGCGCCCTCGCTCGAACGGTCAGGGCCTGGGCGTGCGCGACGCCGTATTCGCGGTCGCGCGCGAGTCCGATCGCGTCGGTCGCGGGTTCGAGCGCGTCCGTCGCGTCGCCGACGCTCACGAGCGCGGACGCGAGCAGGATCAGCGCCTCGACCTCCTCGGCACGGGCGTCGAGTTCGCGAGCGCGCGTGAGCGCGGCCCGAGCGTCGTCGACGGCGCGGTCCGGTTCGCGGTGGGTGGCCATCGCGCGGGTGATGAGGCAGAACGGTTCCTGAAGGACGGCCTGGGACTCGATCGCGGCGGCGAGCGCGGCCTCGGCGTGCTCGCGCGCGACGTCGGGTCGATCGAGCATGAGTTCGGCGCGGGACAGGTTCACGAGGTGGGCGGCGGTGAACTTGCGGATGTTCATGCTCTCGCCGAGTCGGTGGCCCTCGACCGAGTACGCGAGCGAACGCTCCACATCGCCCAGTCTGATATAGACGATCGCGAGGTTGGACACGACGAGGTGCAGGTGACGGCCGTTGGTGGAGCGCTGGGATCGTTCGACTTGGTGGAGGTGTTCGACGGCTTCGGGCAGGCGACCGGCGAGGTCGCTGACGAGACCGAGCAGGTTGTGGGCCGCGTCGGCTCCGGCTCCGGGGATCGTCTCGTAGAGCTCGATGCCGCGGCGGCACAGTTCGGCGCATTGTTCGAGGCGCCCGAGGGTGTAGGCCGATCCGGCGAAGCTCGTGTACAGCTCGGCGCGGATGGAGGAGGCGGCGGTGCCGGTGGCGGTCCGCAGCGCCGTCAAGCCCGCCTCATAGTGGCGGATCGCCTCGTGTTGGTCTCCGGAGATGTTGGCGCACTGCCCCAACAGGTAGCGCATCTTGCCCTCGCCCGCAGGGGTGTCCCCGCTCTCGGCGGCCCACAGGCCGAGTTCGGCGATGCGCACGGCGGTGGCCGCGTCCCCCGCGTCGAGGAAGTACGTGCTCAAGGCCTCGGCCAGGGTCAGCAGGATGTCTCCCGGCCCGTCGCCCGCGATGGCGTCGGCGAGGGCGAGCAGGTTGACGCGTTCGGCCGCGATCCAGGAACGTCCGTCCTCCGGGGATTCGAATGTGGTCTTCTCGACGCCGGGAACCGCTGGCGGCAAGGGCATCCGGTACCGCGCCGTCGGCGTGCCGACGGCCTCCCACACCGTCGCCGCGTACCACCAGTACAGGCGCGCGGGGGCGTCGTCGTGCTCCGGGTCGTCCTCGATGTCGAGGAGGCCGCGCGCGTACAGACGCATCAGGTCGTGGAGGCGGTATCGGGACCGGTCGGCCAGCTCGATGAGATGCGCGTCGGCGAGATCCTCGAGCAGCGGTTCGACGTCCCGGACGGGTCTGCCGACGAGCGCGGCGACGGCGTCCGCGGTGAAGTCGGAGCCGGGAACGAGGCCGATCAACCGGAACACGCGCTGGTGCTCGGCGTCGAGTTCGCCGTATGACACGGCGAAGGCGGCCGCAACGCTGCGTTCGCCGACTTCGAGCTCCGACAGCATGTACCGCTCGTCGCCGATCCGGTCGCACAGGTCGTCGAGTGTCCATCGTGGTCTACTGCGGAGCCGGGCGGCGGCGATGCGGACGGCCAGGGGCAGGCGCCCGCACAGCTCGACGACGCGGCGAGCGTCGTCACGGGACGCGCCGACTCGTCCGGAGGCGCGCAGCAACATGTCGATCGCGTCGTCGGTGGTCAAGACGTTCAGGGACACGGGGATCACGTCGTCGAGCGAGAGCATCGTGCGGCGGCTCGTGATGAGGACGAGACAGCCGGACCCGCCGGGAAGCAACGGCCGCACCTGCTCCTCGTTGGCGGCGTTGTCGAGCAGGATGAGCACGCGCTTGTCCGCGAGGGCACTTCGATAGGCGGACGCGCGATCGTCCAGATTGTCCGGTATCTCGGTCTCGGGCAGGCCGAGGCCGCGCAGCAGGCGCGCGAGGGCGTCGGACGGCCCGACGGGCGGAAGGTTCTCGGTGAAGCCGTGCAGGTTGAGGAAGAGCTGCCCGTCGGGGAACTGGTGGGCGACCGCGTTGGCGGCCCGCACCGCGAGAGCCGTCTTGCCGACCCCCGCCATTCCGTCTACTGCGGACACCACGACCGTGCCGGGTGATCGGGTGTCCAATGCCGCTCCGACACTGGCGGTGAGCGTGTCGAGTTCCTCGGCGCGGCCGGTGAAGGCGGCGCTGTCGGCGGGGAGTTGCGCGGGGACGGGAACGGCTGCCTGGGCGGGTTCGGCGGGCGGCGGTGGGCCGTCGTCGGAGAGGATCTCGCGGTGGAGTCGGCGCAGCTCGGTGCCGGGGTCTCTGCCGAGCCGGTCGCGCAGGGCCGCGTGGGTGACGGCGTAACGCCGAAGCGCGTCGGCGGGTCGCCCGACATTCCACAGTGCTCGCATCAGTCGCGCGGTGAGGCTCTCGGTCAGCGGCTCCGCGAGGACGAGTTCCTCCAGGTCGGCGATGATCCCAGAAGCATTGCCGACCGCGAGCTCCGCGTCGTACAGGCTCGTCAACAGTTCGATGTGCTCACTGTGGAGTCGACTTCGGACGGACGACGCCCACGCCCCCGCGACCCCACCGAGAGCGGGACCGCGCCACAGTTCGGCGGCTTCACGCCACGCCCGGACGGCGCCCCCCGCGTCGGTCTCGGTCGCAGCCCCAAGAGCCAATCGCCTGGCGCGGAACAGGTCGACGGCGTCGCCCGGGATCGTGAGCCGGTATCCGTCGGAGGTCGCGCGGTGCAGCACGACCTCGGGATGTCCGGCGAACAGGGCGCGCAGGCGCGCCAGGTGTCCATAGATGACTGACCTGGACGCCGCCGGGACCTCGACTCCCCACACGCGATGCGCCAGGGTCTCACCGGTGACGGGCTTGCCGCGAGCCATCGTCAACACCGCGAGCACGCACGCCTGCTTCGGCGGCCCCGCCGACACCCACTCTTCACCATTGTGGACTTGAATCGTCCCCAGCAACCGCACCAGCGCCAACGTCCAACCCTTCTCACCGCGTCTCGTGCGGCGAAGAATACCCGCGAAAGCTTTCGCAAGACCGCCGCAAGATCCGCTCATTAGCGTCGGAGTCGACATCGAGGTCGCCGACGACCAGCACGGCCCGCCGGCAGGCGGACGACCTCCAACTCGACGATCGGTGAGGAGTCTCTCCCATGGGCGCCCTGGCAGACAGCGTGCGACGCATCAACATCACCGCGACCTCCCCCGACGGTTCCGTGACGGCCCGGATGACCGCCGACCGCACCATCGACATCGCCTTCGGAGCGGAAGCGCTCCGTCGGCACACCGACGCGTCCCTCGCCAAGGCCGCAGAGGAAGCCGTCAACGGCGGCCTCCGAGGATTCCAGAAGGCACTGTCCACGGTGTACGAAAAGCGCTACGGCAAGGCCCTCGACTTCGAACTTCCCAAGAACGCCCCGCCCGCCAACCGTCGCATCCACGAACTCTCCGGCGAACTGTCCGTCGCGGAGACCTCCCCGCGCGGCTACGTCAAGGTCGGAGTCGGACAGCGCGGTCGCGTTCAGGTGCGCATCCGCCCCGGCACGGTCGACCGGCTCGACGTCTCCGCCGAACAGCTTCAAACCGAACTCAACAGCGCCATCGCCGCCGCGCGCGCCACCTACTCGCGTCGGGCGCACGAGACCGTGATGGCCGTCAAACACGAATACAAGACGAAAGGCCGGTAACGATGGCAGACGAAGTCGGAGTCGAACTCTCCATACTGTGGCGCAACGGGGCCGTGCGGTTGCCGGAGGTCGCCAATCAGTACGCGATCGCCTCCCAGCAGACCGGCGGAACTTCCGGCCCGGACGCCGAGGCCTTCGAACCCGCCCGTGAAGCCCCGGGACTCATGCCCGACTTCAACGACCTCATGACGCCGATGGGCTGGATCTATCCGCAATGGACTTCGCTGCGGGACACGCTCCAGCTGGTCCTCGCCTCCACCTCGGAGAACCTCTCCGACACCGGCGCCTGCCTGGTCGGCATCGCGGAGGACTACGCCGAATCCGACGAGGGCAACGCCAAGGAACTGCTCGACCAGGCCAAACGCGAAGGCATGTACGACGTGCCCCCGCGCCAGCTCGTCCCCCACTACCCCGACGGTTACAACCCGGCGGAGGAGAACGTGGCACCGCCGCTCGACACCTGACGGCGGGGGCGACCATCGGAAATCCACTCCCGACGGTCGACGCCCCCGCCACCCGATCAACCGTCCCCTTCTCATCGAAAGCGTCAGACACATGGCATTCGCCGACGACCTCATGGGCAAAGCCGACGAAATCGAAGAACTCGCCAAGATGGCCTGTCTCGTGCACTGGAAGGGGATCATGGACGCACCGGACTCCTTCGGGATCCGCGATACCTACGAGCCGTTCACCCGCCGCGACCCCAAGGCCTTCGACCCCATGATCGAGCAGCTCGAAGTCTGCGAGCGGACCCTCCGCGACCCGATCATCGCCCAGCACATGAACTACGTCGGCACCAAGACCGACGACTGGCAGGGCGAGGCCGCCGACAACTTCATCGACTTCATCGGCGGTTTCGACACCCAACGCAACAACCAGATCCACCTGGTCCAAGAGGTGAAGGCCGGCCTCGTCGCCAGTCAATCCATCGTGGAACAGACGCGGACCGACATCCTGGGCATCGCCGACACCACCATCGAGACACTCGAGACCTTCATCGAGACGAAGGAGAAGTCGAACCAGGTCACGGCGCTCGCCGTCGTCAGCGCCATCGCCGTCGTCGCCACCGGTTTCGTCACGGCGGGCGCCGTCGCCGCCGCCCTGACGATCATCGCGGGCGCCGCGTCCGGGGCGGCCGCCATCCGCGCCGACATCGGCGGGGACGACCCCTTCGACATCATCAACAGCCATCACGAGGCCGTGAGCAAACTCCACGAGGCCGTCGAGGACCAGGAACGCAACGTCGGCGAGGCGCTCGGCGACGACCGAGGCACCGTCGAGTCCAACATGACGCTGTACCTGCCCGCCCGACCCGCCGTCGCCGACGACACCGGCGGCGACCACGACGGCTTCCGCATCCCGACGAACCCCGGGTCCTGAACGGCCGCGGCCCATTCCACACGGACCTAGAGTCCACTGTATCCACACGCCGGGCGGGTAACGGCCCGTGGCCCACACGCGCGGGCCACGGGCCGTCAACATACCGACCGATGCCTCGGTCAGGCGTCGGGGACCTTCGTCTGCAACTCAGCGTCCGGGAGAATCGCCGTGGCGAGACTGCGCGTGGGATGAAGTTCCCCCGCGTCGATCTGTTCGGCGTAGTGGCACGCGACCTTGTGCCCGGTGGACAGCTCGCGCAGCTCCGGGCGTTCGGTGTCGCACAACTCGTCTTGACGCCACGGACAACGCGTGTGGAAGCGGCAGCCCGTCGGCGGATTCGCCGGTGACGGCAGATCGCCCGTCAACAGGATCCGCTCGCGCGCATCCTCGACGTCCGGGTCCGGCACCGGCACGGCCGACATGAGCGCCTTCGTGTACGGGTGCTTCGGGGACGCGTACAGCGCGTCGCTGCCCGCCTCCTCCACAAGAGACCCGAGGTACATGACGCCGATGGTGTCGGAGATGTGCCGGACGACGGCGAGGTCGTGGGCGATCACGAGATACGTGATGCCCAGGGACTCCTGGATCTCCTCCAGGAGGTTGATCACCTGCGCCTGGATCGAGACGTCCAACGCGGACACCGGTTCGTCGCAGATGATCAGGTCCGGTTCCAGCACGAGCGCCCGCGCGATGCCGATGCGCTGGCGTTGGCCGCCGGAGAACTCGTGCGGGTACCGGGACAGGGCCGACGACGGCAGCCCGACCGCGTCGAGCGTGCGGATGATCCGGGCGCGACGGTCGGCGCGGCTCGTGCCGATGTCGTGCGCGGCAAGGCCCTCGGTGAGGATCGCCTCGACGTTCTGGCGCGGGTCGAGACTGCCGAGCGGGTCCTGGAACACCATCTGCAGGTGCTTTCGGGACTTGCGCATCTGCTCCGCCGGCAGGGCCGCGAGGTCCACGCCGTCGAAGCGGACCTCGCCGCTGGTGATGTCGTTGAGCCGCAGGACGGCCCGGCCCAGTGTGGTCTTGCCACAGCCGGATTCGCCGACGAGCCCGTACGTCTCTCCACGCTCGACGGACAGCGAGACGCCGTCCACGGCGTAGACGTACCCGACCGTGCGGTCCATGAACAGACCGCGCCGGATCGGGAAGTGGACCTTCAGGTCATCGAGTTCGAGCAGGCTCATGTCGTCGCCTCCGCGTTCGTGGCGTTCGTGATCGGGTTGGCGCAGCGGTACCGGTGGCCAGAGGTGCTCTCCCGCAGCTCCGGCGGTCCCGACAGGCAGTCCATCGTGTAGTGATCACAGCGGGGCGCGAAAGCGCAGCCCTTGCTCCACGGGATGTTGTCATTGACGGACCCGCGAATCGGCGTGAGCTTCTCCCCACGCGGGGCGTCCAGCCGCGGAATCGATCCGAGCAGGCCGACCGTGTACGGGTGTGTCGGGTCCGCGAACAACGGACGCCGTGCCGCCGCCTCGACGACGCGTCCGGCGTACAGGACGTTGATGTCGTCGCACAATCCCGCGACGACCCCGAGGTCGTGCGTGATCATCAACAACGCGGTGCCCTGCGTGTCGACGAGTTCGCTGAGCAGTTCGAGGATCTGCGCCTGGATCGTGACGTCGAGCGCGGTCGTCGGCTCGTCGGCGATCAGCAGACGCGGCGCGCACGCCACCGCCATCGCGATGAGCGCGCGCTGGCGCATGCCACCGGACAGCTGGTGCGGGTACTCCTTCAGGCGTCGGGTCGGGTCGGGAATGCCGACACGGTCCAACAGGGACGCGGCCTCCTTGCGCGCGGCCTCGCCACGCATGCCCCGGTGGCGCTGAAGGATCTCCGTCACCTGCACCCCGAGCGGAATCACGGGGTTCAGCGAGGACAGCGGGTCCTGGAAGATCATCGCCATCGCGGAGCCGCGCAGGTCCCGCATCCTGTCGGCCTTGAGCGACAGCAGGTCGACACCGTCGAAGACGGCCTTGCCGCCGACCTTGAAGTTCTTGCCGCGCAACAGACCCATGAGAGCCAGGGAGGTGACGCTCTTGCCGCAGCCGGATTCGCCGACGAGGCCGACGACCTCGCCCTCGTCGACGCTGAACGACACGCCGTCGACGGCCCGCACGTCCGGCTTGCCGCGCTGGGTGAACGTCACCGACAGTTCTTCCACATTAAGCAAAGACATGCGAGATCACTTCCGCAGCTTGGGATCGAGGGACTCCCGCAGCGCTTCACCCAACAGTGTGAAGCCCAGGGCGGTGATGATGATGGCGACCGCCGGATAGATCGCCAGTTGCATCGCGCTGCCGAAGAAGTACTGCGCCTGCGCGAGCATGACGCCCCACTCGGGCGCGGACATGTCCGGGTTCCCGAGGCCGAGGTACGACAGCGCCGCCGCCTCGATGATCGCGGTCGCGAGGCTCAACGTCGCCTGGACGATGACGGGTCCCATGGAGTTCGGGATGATGTGCGACAGCACGATCCTCGACCGTCGCACGCCGAGCGCCCGCGACGCCAGCACATAGTCCGAATGCGACTGTGCGAGCATCGAGCCGCGCAGCAGTCGCGCGAAGATCGGGATCTGGACGGTACCGACGGCGATCATGACGGTCGTCAGGCTCTGCCCGAGGATCGCCGCGACCGACAGTGCCAGGAGCAGCGACGGCAGCGCGAGCATCATGTCGATGAAACGCATGATGACGGTGTCGATCCGCTTGCCGACCCTGCCGCCGAGCGCGAGGCACGCGCCCGAGAGGCCGCCGATCAGCGCGCCGATCGTGAAACCGATGCCGGTGGCGACGACGCCGACGAGCAGCGACTGTCGGGCTCCGATGAGGAGTCGGGACAGTTCGTCACGTCCGAGGTTGTCGAGGCCGAGCCAGTTCTCGGCGCGCGGGCCGACGAACGTCCCCTGCGCGGGCGACACCTCGTCGCCCCACGTCAACGCGGTCGGACTGTACGGGGCCAGGATCGGGCCGAGGATCGCCATGACGATGAAGACGATGATGATCGCCGCGCCGGTGATCGCCATCGGGCTGCGTCGCAGCCGTCCGAACGCCTCCCGCCACAGGCTGACGCCGCCCGAGTCGTCGAACGATCGGGTCGACAGCTCGGCGAGCCGGTCGATCTTGTCTGTTTTGGTCGACATCAGCGCACCCGCACTCTCGGATCGATGATGCTGTAGGAGATGTCCACGAGCAGGTTGATGAGGACGTACGACGTCGCGATCATCATGATGAAGCCCATCATGAGCGGGTAGTCCCGGGCCGGGATCGCGGTCGCCAGGAACGACCCGATGCCGGGGAACGCGAACACCGTCTCGGTGAGAACGGCACCCGACAGGAGGCTTCCGGTGAGCAGACCGATGGTCGTCATGACCGGCAGCATCGCGTTGCGCAGCACGTGCCGACCGCGAATGGTCGACTCGCGCAAACCCTTCGACTCGGCGGTGCGCACGTAGTCCTCGCCCAACACTTCGAGGACGCTCGCGCGCGTCATCCGCACGATGATCGCCAGGGGGATCGACGCAAGTGCGACACCGGGCAGGACCAGGTGCGCCAGCGCGTCGGAGAAGAGTTGCATGTCGCCGGTGATGAGACTGTCGAAGACGATGAGTCCCGTGACGTCCGGAGTGGCGAGACCGATCGTGATGCGGCCCGAGGCGGGGAACATCCCGAGGTTGACCGCGAACAGCTCCTTCAGCAGGTATGCCAGGAAGAAGACCGGGATGCAGATCCCGATGAGGGACGACGTGACCGCCCCGAAGTCGAGGAAGCCGCCGCGTCGACGGGCGGCGAGATAGCCGAGCGGGATGCCGAACGCGATGGCGATCGCCATCGCCGTGAACGACAACTCGATGGTGGCGGGGAAACGTTCGACGAACTCGTCCAGGACGGGGCGCCCGGACTGGATCGACGATCCGAAGTCGAGGTGGATCAGTTGCTGCATGAACCGGCCATACTGTTCCCACAGTGGATCGTTGAGCCCGAGGGCCTCGCGGACCTGTGCCCGTCGTTCGGCGGTGGCGCGGTCGCCCAACAGCGCCGCCTCCGGGCCGCCCGGCAGATTGTGGAGCCACAGGAACAGCAGCACCGACAGACCGAACAGGGTGGGAATCAGCTGCAACAGGCGCCGGACGATGAAACGCAACACGGCGTCGGCATGCCTTTCTGCTTGATTACGAGGTGATGAACGCAAGACCGGTGGACCCGTCGCGAATGGACGGTGAAGCCCCCCGTCGAGATGCCGGGTCGTTCGCGCGGCGACCGGTAGTGGTTCAGGCGACGGATGAGGGTGCCCGAGGATCGGGCACCCTCATCACGTCATTTGCTTACTGCCCTACTACTTGAAACTCGCCTCGGCGAAGTCTTCCTGCGTGAGCGGGGAGGTCGTCGGCGGGTTGATGTGCTCGGCGAACGCGATGGACGGCGAGGAGTGCGCGATCGGCACGCCCGGGATGAAGTCCATGATCAGGTTGTTCGCCTCGATGTACAGCGGGAGACGCGCCTCGGGGTCCGGCTCGGCGTCGGCCTCCGCGAGCTTGTCGCGGATGTCCTTGTCGTTGAAGCCCCACGCCGGGTCGTTGGCGGCGAACCAGGTACCGAGGAAGTTGTACGCCTCGTTGTAGTCGCCGGTCCAGCCCAGGATGTACAGGCTGCAACCACCCTCGGCGGTCGTGTCGAGGAAGTCCGGCGCCCAGGTGAGCGGCTTGTCCTCGACGGTGATGCCGATCTCCTGGAGGTCGGCCTTCATGTTCTCGAAGATCGACTCGGGCGACGGCATGTAAGGACGGGTGACGTCGGTCGGGTAGCAGAAGTCGAGGGTCAGGTCCTCGGCTCCGGCGTCCGCCAGCATCTCCTTGGCAGTGTCCACGTTGTACTCGTACTCGGTCACCTCGTCGGACCAGCCGCTCAGCGTCGGAGGCATGAACTCCTTCGCGGGCGTCGTGCCCGCGGGGTACACCTGCGAGATGATCTTGTCCTTGTTGATCGCGTGGGCGATCGCCTCACGGACCTTCTTGTCCGCGAGCGGGGTGTCCTTGCCGTCCATGGTCTGGTTGAAACCGAGGTACAGCAGGTTGAACGGGTCACGAGTCGGAACCTGGACGCCGGCCTTCTCCAGCTCGGCGATGTCCTGAGGCGCGACGAGGTCGTAACCGTCGATGCCGCCGGACAGCAGCTCCTGCTTGCGGTCGTTCTCCTTGGGGATCGTCTTGAAGACGACGGTCTTGATCTTGGCCTTCTCGCCCCAGTAGTCGTCGAAGCGCTCGACGGTCACCGTGTGGTTGGCCTTGTCCCACTCCTTGTACATGTACGGGCCGGTGCCGTGAGCCGCGCCCACGGTCTGGCTGTACTCGGGGTAGGTCAACGCGGCCGCGTCGTCGCCCTCGGGCGCCTGCTCGTCATAGGTCTTGATCGACTCGGGAGAGTGGATCGCCATCGACGCGAGCGTGAAGCCGCCCGGCAGACGCGAGGACGGGTTCTTGACCTCGATGGTGAGGTTCAGGTCGTCGCTGGCGCTGCACCCGACGTAGTTCGGCTCGGGGGCGTCCTTGGACTCGTTCTCGGCGAAGCCGCCGAAGGTGTCCTGCCAGTACGCCGACATCGCGGCGGACTGGTAGTTGCCCGACCAGTTGAACCAACGGTCGTAGTTCAGGCACACGACCTCGGCGGTCAGGTCCTCACCATTGTGGAACTTGACGCCCTCGCGGAGCGTGAACGACCACTGGGTGCCGTCCTCGGAAGTCGACCACGTCTCGGCAAGCCCCCCGACGATCGTCGAACCACCGCGCTCGTGGTCCAACAACGTCTCGAACACCTGACGGGTCACCCGGAACGTCTCACCGTCGGATGCCAGGCTCGGGTCCAGTGACTTGGGGTCACCGGCTGCCGCGAAACGGAAGACCGTGGAATCGTTGTCCCTGGTCTCGGCTGGGTCCGCTGCGCACCCGGCCGCGGCGATGCCGAGCGCCGCGAAACCCGCGACGATCCCGGTCAGCCTGGTTCTGTTTTTTCGCATCTTCTACCTCAGAAGGGGTCGGCGGTAGGTAATCGGTATGTGTCGCAAACCCTATTACCGTGCGGCGACATTGTGAACGGGAGCACCTGAGGTGATATCGAATTGTGTCCCTGGCCACGACTTTCCGTGACCCCTACGCGACCGGCCGCCGCCCTTCGAACGCGCGCCCCAACGTCACTTCGTCGGCGTACTCGAGATCGCCGCCGACGGGCAGGCCGGACGCCAGCCTCGTCACCGTCAGCCCCATCGGCATGATCATCAGCGCCAGGTAGGTCGCCGTCGCCTCACCTTCCGTGTTCGGGTCGGTGGCGATGATGAGTTCCTTCGTCGCGCCGGCCGCGAGCCGCTGCATCAGCTCACGGATGCGCAGGTCCTCCGGACCCACCCCGTCCAACGGGTTGATCGCACCGCCGAGAACGTGGTACCGACCACGAAACTCGCCGGTCTTCTCGATCGCGATGACGTCCTTCGGCTCCTCGACGACGCAGATCAGGTCGTCGACGCGGCGCGGATCCCGGCAGATGCGGCAGCGGTCCTCGGTGGCGACGTTGCCGCACACCTCGCAGAAGCGGACCTTCTCCTTGACGGCGTGCAGCGCCTGCGCCAGTCGCTCCACATCAGACATGTCGGAGTTCAGGACGTGGAACGCGATCCGTTGCGCGCTTTTGGGACCGATGCCTGGAAGCCGACCCAGTTCGTCCACCAGGTCGGCGAGCGCCCCCTCGTACATCGACTACATCCCCGGCAGGCCGAGGCCGCCGGACATCCCGGACATCGCCTGCGTGATCGGGCCCATCTTCTCCTCGGCCAGCTCCTTCGCGTCGGCGTTGGCGGCGGCGACCGCCGCGACGACGAGGTCTTCGAGGGTCTCCAGGTCGTCGAGGTCGACGGCCTTCGGGTCGATCGAGACGGACTTGAGCTCGCCCGCGCCCGACACGGTCGCCGAGACGAGCCCGCCACCGGCGGAGGCGGTCACCTCGGCCGAGTTCAGCTCCTCCTGCGCGGCGAGGTAATCCGCCTGCATCTGCTGGGCCTGCTTGAGCAGCTTCTGCATGTTTGGCGCGCCGCCACCGGGAAACATTCGGGGTATCTCCTCACCGATCGGGTCACCGCGGACACCCGCGGCCTCCTACACATTAAAGGCCGCGTCTGTCAATCCCCACCCAGCACACCGCCCACCAAACCGACCAGTCCGCGACCACCCCTGACTTCGACGAGTGCCCNCCGGGCACNCTCCCCCTACCCCCTATACC